>CAMNHK010000007.1 GCA_946539445.1 uncultured Caryophanales bacterium | reverse complement strand
TTTTCTATCTTTATCTATTCTTATTATACTATAGAATCTCTTTTGTGAAAATATAATTCATAAAAAAGAATTACTGATCTTGTAATTCTTCGAATATTTTTTCTATTAAACGTTCATTTTCTTTTTTAGAATCTTCTAACCAAATAATTGTTGTTCCATATCTTAGCACTTTATGATAGGTTGTATCGGTTGTTTGTTTATAGGACTCTATTCCTATTCTCTCCCTACTCTTCTCTATCTCTGGCTTTATTTCTTCTTTGACTTTTATGATTTTTATACGATCTTTATAAAAGGCTTTGGCTTTACTTGGTGTGCTAAATTGATAATATTTCATATGAAATTTTTTATCTGGACTGATGGCATCGGCACTTTGTGTATAACCCCACTCTGAGTTTGTGTAAGTATTTTCTGTTGTTACTGTAAATCCATGTTTTTCTAAGGTTGTTTCAAATGTGGCTGATGTTATTCTTTTATGTGTTGCAGATATTATCTCTGGTATTGCTATTATTAGGATAATACTAGTGATTAATATGAGTGCTAAAATCTCAATTAATGTAATTTTGTGCTTTCTCTTTTTTTTCATAACTTCCTCTTATTAAAAAAATATATAAAGATTTATATATTTTTTATACTTTTCTAGATTGAATTTCGGCTATTTTTTCAAATACTTCTTTGGCATTATCCTCACTGATTTCTGTATATCCTAATTCTTTTAAGGCTTGAATCTTTACGGTATTTAACTCTTGTGTACGAGATAATTTTTCTTCTTTCTTTTGCTCAATATTTTGAACAAAACGTTTGTGAGATTCGCCTAGTTTGTTTTTAGATGCTCCTCCATTGTTGTATAGAGTCATTGCACTAAACATAATACTTTCAAAAATAAATTGTTTGTCTTTGTTAAAGTTAAACTCCATTGGATCTGTAAATCCTAGAGATTTAGACATATAAGCTAAAATATATTTTAATTCATCGGTTGTTTCCATTGATTGTAAGAATTGATATAAATATACATAGGTATTATATGTATTTTTGGTTTTGTCATTGGCTAACTTTTCTTTTAAAAGGTTAATGATGTCGGATAGCAATTCTTGTTCTTTTTTATTAAATCCTTTTAAATCTGCAATTACTTCTTTATTGGAAGAATCTTTTACTCCTTCATTAAGGCGATTTTCTACTTCAATAATATATTCTCCTGTAATTTTAATATTATTGATTTCACTCATATCTTCGATGTTTAATAAACTTAATAATTTAGCTGCTTTTTCTTTAGGCCAATTATTGATATCTTCAATTCCTAAATAATTATAAAGCATCTGTCTAGATACACCTAGATATTTTGCTAAACGCACCTTGCTAATTCCTAATTCTGTTAGTACAACATTCAATTCTTTCATGTTTTTTACCCTCCTAACATAATTATATTTCTTTCAATGTAAAATATCAAGTGTAAATTGACACTTTTTTCTTTTTTATGATAAAAAAATTCTAATTAGTTTAGGTAATATCCATATCTCTAGTGTTAAAGTTATCCATAGTATTATTGTTAATATAAATAGGAGTTTTGTATATCGTGTGGTAGCTTTTTTAATATCTATATTTTTCTTTAAAAATATATTCTTTATTAATGAAATAGAATAATAGGAAGCATATAATTCTAATAAAAACCATAGTCCTATTTTAATTATTTTTGGAATAAAATAGAGCACTCCAAAGAGAACTCCCCCTACTTTCCAATTCCTTATATAAGATGAGAGTTCCATTCCTAATAATAGTACTTTTGTATTGTATACGAATATTTCAATGGGTAATCCTATGATTGAAATTCCAAATATCCAAAGAATACTAGTTATTTCTATATCTTTCAGTCCTTCTTGTCGATAGTTTTTGAAAGTACTGATTTGATTATTTTGATATTCCCCTACCATTCTTTCTATATTTTGAGATATGATTTTTTTACTTTCTTGTGGTAGTATTGCAGGGAGAAATATACTTATTATCCATACTAATATGGTTATTCCTGCTAATAGACTTAATAATTTGTTTTGTTTTAATATCCTCATTCTCTTCTCACCTATTAATATATATTCGATTTCTGTTAGAAGATAGTAGAAAAGCATTTTACTTTTTTCTACAATTATCTTATAATGTTATCGTGAGGTGATATTGTGAGTGATAAATTAATCAAAATTATTGCCATTATAATGTTGATTGCGACAGTTTTAGGTTTCTTTAGTGCCTTATTCTTTATATAAAAAAAGGATTATGAAAATCCTTTTTTATTTTTCAATATATCCTTCTATTTCAGGAGTAATTTCTCCTTTATAAGATGATTTTATATTATATTTATTTGCTATATCATTGATTCTTTTATAATCTTTTGATAGATATAGCATTAATAGTCCAGCAATTCGATTGGCTGTATTTTGGTCCAAAGCTGCACGATCTTCTGGAGCAATGTTATATTTACGAGTAATATTTTGAATTGGTCCATATTCATATAAATAATTGGTTAAAGCTTTTGCTAAGACTTCTACGTCTTTGTTTTTATCTTTAATCCATACTTTTGCCCATATTTTCATAAGCCACCTCTTTATGGCTTATTATGATATCATATTTTATTGTAAAAGAAAAGAAAATAATCATTTTAAAAATGGGTTATTTTCTTTTTCATATCCAAGAATGGTTCTTTCATTATGTCCAGGGTATAAGATGATTTGATTGTCATATTCTTTTATTTTCTGAATACTTTCTTTTAATTCTTCTTCACTTCCACCTGGTAGGTCGGTTCTTCCTGCACTTTCTCTAAATAGGAAATCTCCTACGAACATACAATTGTCTTCTTCAAAATAGAAGCTTACTGAATCTTTTGAATGACCAGGTGTATGAATGCATTTGAAAGTAAAGTCTCCAATACTATATTCTTTTTCCTCTAAATTACTTCTTTTAAAAATTTTAATGCTTCTTTTCGTTAAAAAATTTCTAAGAGCTCCAATGTGATCAAAGTGTGAATGGGTTATTAATACACCAAGTACTTTGTTATCTCCAATTGCCTCTTTAATTTTGTTGTATTCATCTCCTGGATCTACTACTAAGCATGTTCCATTTTTGATTAATAGATAACAGTTTTCATCTAAATATCCTGTTACAATGGTTTTAATATCCATAGATTTCCTCCTAGTATTTGTTTTCGTATGTTTTGCTTACCAAAACGTAATTGTAGTTCATATCTAAGCGGAATGTATAATGATAGGTTCCACTTTTTAAGTATTCTGGTAAATTCATTTTTTCATTTTCGTGATATTTTACTTCTTCTTTTAAAATTATAGTATTTCTATTTGATACCGCTTCTACTAATTTTTTGGTTGCTTTAAATGAAGTTGCTGTTTTTTGATTACAATATCCTTCTACAAATTCTCCTCGATCGGGAATGTATTGGAATCCTCCAATACAATTGTTTCTTCCTAAGCGAATATTATCAAGTGGAATATTGGTTTTTTCTCCAAATAGTTTTTTAAGTTCTAATTCTAGTTTTTCTACTTTAAATGCTCTTGGAACAAAGGTAGTTGATACTTCACAGGTATATGGTTCCATAGCAGTAGAATTAAATAAATTACAATTTGTTGTATATAAATCTTTTTCTGGAATTTGACGATACGCTAAATATAATTTCATACTATTATTAAATTCTGGTTCTGCTAAATCTTCTCGGATGTTGGTGTATACTTTACTATATAAGTCTTTCACTAAAGTAGAATTCAAATCCAGTTGTATTTCTTCTTTACTGGATGTAATAGGAGTACAGTTATATTTTAAGTTGTTAATTTGATTTCTATGGTCTTGTGATGAGTAAAATATATATCCTACTAATGCTATTATGATAATAAACAAAATAGGAGTAATATTAGCTTTTTTCTTTTCCTTCTTAGGTGCTTCGGTTATTGGTTGTTGAGGAGTCTGTGGTGGTGTTTCTATTGGTGTTGTGGTTGTTGGTACTTCCTCTACTGGTGCAGGCTCTGGCGTTATCATAACCGGTTGTTGGGGTGCTGCCGCTTCTGGGACAGGAGTCGTTTGTTGGGCTACGGTTGGTTGATACACTTGCGTTGCATTTTGTACACTTGATGCATTTACTGGTTCTGCTTGTGCGGGAGCAACCGTTACTCCTGCCATTGGTGTTAATACAGGAGTTTCATTGGTATTGATTTGATTATTATTTGTTTCGTTCATCCTAATCACCTATCCTAAATGAATTTTACTCTATTTTTAATTTTTTTTCAATACAAAATAAAAAGAAGTGTGAGCTTCTTATACTTTTATTTTTTTCAATAAATCTTCCAAATCATCGGTAGACATTTCTTCGTTAAATTCTATATTGATTCCCATTCTTTTTACTCTACTCAATACATCTAATAGCTTTTTACGATGTTCTAATTCTCTTTGCATGATTTCATTTTGGTTCTCTACTAATTCCGTTACTCTTTCTGATTGGAAGTCTTCCTCTTTTAGTTTATCCATTTCGGATTGAATGATTTGATCGATTGCATTATTCATCTTATCACCTCTACTCTATTACTATATCATAAAAAAAAGAAAAGAACAAATAGAGTTTGTTCTTTTAAGCATTTGTTTTTTGAATTGCTTTTTGAATGTTTTTAATGGATGTGTTTTCTACTTTGTAATATCCTTTTTGTACCATTTCATCATAAGTATTGGCTTGCATTGTCATTGTTTCCTCTAAACATTTTTTTAATAGATTTCTAACTTTCGGATGGGAACTTTCTAATGTTCCGTGGACATAGACTTCTACGGTACTTTTTAATAATAATAAGTTTTGATTCAAGTAATCTTGCTCATTCATTTTCGTATCCCTCCAAGCATTTTTTTAAATCTTTTTCTTGTTTTTGATGTGTTTTTAACTGCTGCTCTAAAGTAGATTGAATATTTTTATCTGATATTTTTGTTATGGTATCTTGTAGCCATACTGCTATATTTTTTTCATGTTCTATAGCATCTTCTACATATAATAATTCTTTTTCTGTCATATTTTTTCCTCCCTTTATAGTATGTGTATTCTTTTACTTTTTCATACAAAAAAAAGAGATAGTATCTCTTTATAGTAAATGATATAAAAGGATATCTAACAAGAATAAGGTTAGTCCTGTGTAGCATAGTATTGTTAGATTTTTCTCATTTTGTTTCTTTATCCATTTTAAAATGAAAGGTATTATTCCATATATTAAGAATAAGCATGATATTCCAAAAAAGGTGATAGATCGAAGACAAATATAGCCATTGATATTCCCATAATTCCATATTTCTTGATTGTAATCCCAGAGCCTCGTATGAAAATAATGATCTAATATATAGCCAGTTGCATATTCTATGATTGTTGTGGTAAGGATGCTTAGGATTAAGATGAATAATGGTTTTTCATGATAGCGATATGCTAGTAAGGTAACGATTAATCCGCCAAAGGCATAAATCGGAATCCATGGACCATAAGTGGATCCTCTTTTTACGAGATATCCTAGGTCTATGAAATAGAAGATTTCTTCATAGAGAAAGCCAAAAATACCACTTACTAATAATATGATTATCAGTAAATTGATCATAGTTTGCTTTGATAAATTTTCTTCGCCCATGATTCTTTTCATTGCCTCTCCTATCTTTTTATAATAAAACTAGATATTTCTATCTAGTTATTTTTAATTGGTAGCCTGTACGGAATTCGAATCCGTGAATGTTACCTTGAGAGGGTAATGTGTTAAGCCACTTCACCAACAGGCCATTTCAAATGTACATTAATAATTTATCACATTTTCCTTTTTTGCGCAAGATAAAAGGTATTGAATTATTCCAATACCTTATTTATTTCATTTCTTATTTGTTCTCTTTTGTTTTCTGCTATCTCTAAACCTGCTCTTTCAATATTTGTTTGAAAGATTTTTTGCTTTGTTTTATTTGCTTCTATTGTTTGAACGTTTATTTCCCAGTTTGTATTTTCTACTATATCTTTTATAATTTTTTCTCCGGAACTTTTTGGAAGATTCATTTCTGCTAATTGGTTCCAACGATCTAGATTATCTTTATATGAAAGAATTCGTGTCTTTTTTATTTGATCTAATATACTTTGAATGATTTGGATAGTAGAATCTTCTTCTTGTTCTCTTAAAATAGCGATGGTTTCTAAACCATTATAGTTTTCACAGGATGCGGAAATTGTTAGTACCTCTGTGGTGGATTCATATAGGTTTAATACGGCCGGTGTTGTTGTTTTATATTCGTTTTCAGCACAATACTCTATTCCATTATATGAATTGATATAGGATACTAAGTCATTTGTATTTATTGATATTGTGTAATCTAGATTAATTTCAAAAGCTTGTTCGATGGATTTTTTAGGGATACTTGGTCCATAAGTTTTTTGATATCCAATCCAATCTTTTTTGTTTTGCTTTTCATATATTGGAAGATTTAGATTGGTTGGAATAATAGTTATCAAGGCTTTCTTCGTTTTATGGTTAAGAGATATAACCCAGTTAAAATCGATTAAACCAGCTGGATTTATTGTTTCTAAATATATATTATATTTGTCTTTATTATTACTGTTTTCTTTTTCTTTTTTTGTATAGACATCAAATTTGTATAGAATTTCATATTCAGCGCTATGATAGACTTCATTAGAGGCGATTAATGCTTCATATAGAGAATAGTCCATTAATGCGATGGCTTTATCTTGTTTTAACTGTTCCATTACATTTTCAATTGTGGGATATTCTTTGTCTTTTAAGGGATATTTTTTATTTAGTTTTTTCATGACTCCACTTTTATTGAAAATATCTTTATAGGTAATGACTTCACCCGTTAAGGCATCTTCTTTTATTGGATTATCGATGCTTTTGATAAGGCAGTAGGTAGTTTTGTCATAGGATGCTTGTTGCTTGGAAACTGTTTGAAAAAACTGATTGGTCGTAATTATATAGGAGTATGGAATCAGAGATAAGAGAATGGATCCTCCTAATAGAAATCCTCCTATTCCTTTTATGAATGCTTTTTTATGAACATTAATACTTATTATTCCTATTATATTTAATGCGAGTAATGTTATCCAAATATTGGTTGCATAATTTTTTGGAATCCAGTTAGTCGATAGCATAATGATTCCTGTTATGGATGTGAGAATGATGCTTAATAAACTGATGATATTTCTTTTACGAAATATTTTATGTTTGGCTATTCTTTTCCAACTTTTTCTTTTTCTTTCTGATGACATATCTTCACCTCAACCTTATTCAGTTTATCATAAATAATATTTTGGTGCAACTTCATGTAAATAAAAAAAGAAGAATTCTCATTCTTCTTTTGGAGTATTCGCAATGTATGTTTTTAAAGCATTTATTAAGTTGTCAACATAGGCGCAACTCATAAAACAAATAACGGAATTTAATTCATCTGCTAATTTATCAATGGTTTCTTCACTAATTATATCGGCATTTTCCATTTCATCAATAATCATATGGGATGTAACACCTGGGTATTCTTCTTGTTTTTCTCGATTACTATCAATTTCTGTTAAGAATACTCGATCGGCTATTTTTAAGGCATCTATAAACTCGTTTTTGAAGTCTTTTGTTCTAGAATAGGTATTTGGTTTAAATACTACTACTAGGCGCTTATTTGGATATTTTTGACGCACAGCTTCCAACGTTGCTTTTATTTCAGTTGGATGGTGTGCATAATCGTCTACGATAATGGTATTTCTTATTTTTTCAATCGCAAATCTTCTTTTGGCATTTTTGAAGGTTGCTAGAGCGTTGTATATCTTTTCTTTTGGAATTCCTAACTCTTTACATAATAGAATTGCTGCACATACATCTGATACCATATGTTTTCCATATAATGCTACTTCAAAACTTCCATATAATTCTTCTTTGATGTAAATATCGAATCTTGAACCTTCTTCTAATAGTTTTAAATTTTTAATGACTACATCATTATTGAATCCAAATCCATAGAATAACACCGGTGTTTTATAATTGATTTTTTTGACTTCAGCATTATCTCCATTTGCTACTACTAATTTGGATGTTTGATTGGCAAATATTTCAAATGTATTTCGAATGTCATCTATATCACGATAACATTCCATATGTTCTTCTTCAATATTAGTAATAATGGAATACATTGGGTGATATGCTGTGAAATGTCGATTAAATTCATCACTTTCTACAACGAAATAATCATTGTCTGGAGATGCATAACCGTCACCTGCTCCGATAAAGTAATTGCATCCACCATTTTGTTGCAAAATATGCTTAATTAAGGACGATGTGGTTGTTTTTCCGTGTGTTCCACTTACTCCAATGGAACGGAACAAGTTAATAACTGTACCCATTATTTCATTATATTTTACTACTTTTAATCCTAAGGCTTTTACTCTTTGTATTTCTTTATGATCTTCTTTAAAGGCAACACTATAAGTTACGATAGTATCTGGATCAATTGAATGATTTTGATCATAGTAAATTGGTATATTTCTTTTTTCCAATCCTGCTTGTGTGAATTTGTAGGCAGTTGCGTCATCATAACCGGATACTTGATTTCCTAAATCATGTAATATTTGGGCAAGAGTTGACATCCCTGTTCCTTTAATTCCTATACAATAATACTTCATTTTTTACACTTCCCTTATAGTAAATTATAATCTACTCTATGTTTTCTGTAAAGTTTTTATGAAAAAAAGAAGAAATTCTATTCTTCTCTTTTATCTCTTTTGGAATAAATGCATCCACAATAATCTTGTCTATATAATTGATATTCTTTCGATAATTCAATACTTCTTTTGTATCCGTTTTTCTTTTTAAAATCCGAATATAGATAGGTAGTTTGATATGTTTTGTCTAAGTTTTCTCCTATTTCATTTATCCAATTACTATTTTTATGAGGGGATAATGTTAAGGTTGTACAAAAATATGGGAAACTCTTTTCTTCGGCTATTTTAGCGGTTTCTTCTAAACGCAAGTGATAGCATTTGTAGCAACGTTTTCCTCTTTCTGGTTCTTTTTCTAACCCTTTCGCAATTTCCCAAAATTTATCTGGTTCATAGTTTCCTTCTAGGAAGGAGATTTTATATTTTGAATTTACAATTGAAATAAGACGCTTTATTTCAGCAATTCTTTTATCATATTCTTCTTTATCGGTAATATTTGGATTGTAGTAAAAGATTGTTATTTCAAAGTAGTTTGCTAATCTCTCTAAAACAGAACTGGAACATGGTGCACAACAAGCGTGTAATAATAGTTTGGATCCTTCTTGGATGTTTTTTATTTGTTGCTCCATTTCATAATCATAATTCATATGATCCCCTCTCAATCTCCTAGATTATATCATATTTCTTTCTTTTTATGAATATCATTTAGTATGAATCTATTATTATCTCCTTTTTTTCTTTCTTTTATTGCTAGTTGCTCTACTCTAGTTGGTTATCTTCTTACTTTTTTGGGGAGTGATCATCCTAAAAAGGTGATTGGTGCTGTCCTATCATTTTCGGCTGGAGTTATGATTTCTATTTCTTTATTTGATTTGATTCCGGAAGGTTTTTCGTACTTTCGTATGTTTCAAGGAAAATGGTTTTTCCTTCTTTTGTTTTTCTTGATTGGTTTTTTTCTTTCCTTTTTTCTATCTCGTTTTTTTTCTTCTACTCCTTCTTTGTATCGAATTGGAATTCTTTCAATGATCGGATTAATGATTCATAACATTCCAGAGGGTATTATTACGTATCTTACTTCTTCGTCCAATATTCGTTTAGGCTTTTCACTTTCTTTGGCAATTGCTTGTCATAATATTCCAGAAGGTTTTTCCATAGCAATTCCTATTTTTTATGCAACAGGTAGTAGAAGACGTTCCTTTTTTTATACTTCTTTGGCTGGGTTTGCAGAATTATTTGGTGCGATTTTTGCTTCATTATTTTTAACCAATCTATCTCCCCTTTTTTTTAGTTATGTTTTAATCTTTACTGCCGGAATTATGCTATCTATTTCTTTCTTGGAACTTTTACCGGAAGCTTTGAACTCTCTACCATTTTTCTCTTTTTTCTTCTATTTTCTTATTGGATTTCTTTTTATTATTTTTATTCTATAAAAAAAGACGCTATTCGTCGTCTTCTTCTATTTGATATTTACAAGAAAAGATTATTTTATCTCCCCACTCGGTTTCGGTTATAGAGCGGATACAACTATAGTCATCCTCATATTCTTCGATATGCAATTCGTCTTTTCTAGCATCATAATATCCTTCAACTCCGTATGGGAAATACACTTTATAGTCTCGGAAATAGACTGTTTTCTCTCCATTTTCTTCTACTACTTCTATCAAATATAATTTCTTGGCGTTTTCAATTAACTGGTTGATCGTTTTTTCATTGGCTGTTATTGTAATTGGATAATCGGTATCATAATTTCCATAATCCATATAAATCTTTTTTTCTTTTAAATCTTTTAATATATCTTCAATGATTTCCTTGTATTCGCCGTTGAATCTTGTATAGATTACGATATCGTTCATTTGATCCATGTGATGATTATAGTAATATAATTCGTTTTTTGGGTAGGTTTCTTTTGTTATCTTTATTTGGTTTTCAGGAATTGTATTATCGATATGGTAGTAATAAATGCTACTTAATCCTGTACCACTTTCAATAACCATATTGTCTTCATAATTAACTGTTAATGACTTTTCTTCGGTTGCTAATTTACTCTCTTCTATGAATGTTAAATCTTTTAGTGAAATAAAGCCAATTCCTGCCCCTATTCCTAATGCTAAGATAGCTGAGAAGAACATTATTAAAATTGCTGTCCATTTAACATTTTTATGAATAATAAAATAGATTCCTATTATGAGTAAGATTGTCATGAACAATAGGCATCCTATGATTGCTAAAGTGGATCCTAAGAATATCATATTATAAGGAATTAAGGCAGCTGATATGGCGCCAGTAATTACTATACAGATTGTCGCAATTGTTATTCCTAAAAGCATAAAGGATACAACTACTTTTACACAGAAAATCATGATTTTTGATAATATCTTTAAAAATGCAAAAGGTTTATCTTTTTCATCTCTTATGACTATTCGTGGTTCGTTTTTTTCTTTTTTCTCATTTTTTTCTTCCCTTTCTCCTTTTTCATCCTCTTTTATTTCTTTCTTTTCTTTGATGAAATAATTTAAATAACGAATTTTAAAGGTATGAATCATTACGATGATTGAACCAATAAACCAAATTAAGTATAGGATATTCATTAAAATGTTTTCTATCTGTTTTACTGTTTGATAATTTAAAAATTGAAATAAGTTTGCAACGATATGAGCCGCTAAAAAACAAATGAGTTTTCCTGATAAGAATAATGCTAAACCTATTAGGAATAATTCAAAAATACATTTTAACCCACTTAAAAATGTCATACTGGAAAACATTTCTACTGTTTTTGTGACAAACTCAAGGAATGAATCCATTGCTTCATTAAAGTTATTTTTGTTTTTCCGTAGTGTTTGATCCAGATCTACTACTTTATCATTTATAAGATCATCCATTGAACAATCAAATAAATTACAGATTTGGACTATTTTGTCGGTTTCTGGATATGTGTTATTGCTTTCCCATTTACTAACACTTTGTCTCGAAACTCCTAGTTTTTCGGCTAATTCTTCTTGAGATAGTCCATTCTTTTTTCTCAATTGAATTAATTTGTCTCCGAATTTCATATTTTCACCTCTTTTGTAACTTAAATTTTACATTAATTTCTGGTTGCTTTCTATGTATTTTAATTGGAAATTATGTATATTTTCGGTTGCATATACTATATTATACAATAAAAAAGGAAATTATTTTCCTTTTTCTTGTTCTTCTTTTTCTAGTTTTTTATAATCAATTTTGCTATAAAGTGTTTTTGGCAATTCTTTACGAATTTCAATTTCTTTTGGAACGGAAAAGACAGCCAATTTATTTTTACATAATTCTTTCAATTCCTTTTTTAGTTTGCTTGTTTCTTTATATCCATCATTTAGTATGATAAATGCTTTTGGTACATGCATTTTATATGGATGTGGTACTCCAATGACACAGGCTTTTTTTACGGCCTCATGACCTTCTAATACTTCTTCTATCATGCTTGGATATACATTAAATCCTGAAACTACGATCATTCTTTTTAATCTTTGAGTATAGTATACTACTCCGTTGCTGGAGATGTATCCAATATCTCCTGTATGCAACCATATTTTTCCATCTTTGTGTTTTCTTAGCATTTGTTTTGTTTCTTTTGGATTGTTTAAATATCCTGTCATTAAGGTTGGACCATTGACACAGATTTCGCCTTCTTCCCCAATTTTTAATTCTTCCATGGTTTCAGGATTACAAATCTTGTAACTATTTCCAACCATTGGAATTCCAATACTTCCTGGTTCGTTTGTTCCTGGAAAGGTATAGGCTGTTGCTGCTACAGATTCTGTCATTCCGTATCCTTTGGCGATGTTTACGTGAGCTCCATGTTTATGCAAAAATTCATTTATTTTTGTTTCAGCTGCTACTGATAAGTAATCTCCTCCACTCACGATGTATTTTAATTGTGACATATCAACATTATCAAATTTTTTGTTGCTCATCATTCCTTCCCATAGGGTTGGGACTCCTAAAATAACGTGAGGGCGATCATTTTTCCATATTTTATAGAATCGGTTGGCTTCATATTCTGGCATTAGTATAGTCTCTACTTTTAAACATAGAGGGGTGTGTACACATACTCCTAATCCAAACCCGTGAAATATTGGTAGAATGGTAACAATTTTGTCTTTTGGACGAACATCTATTACGTTGACTCCTGATTGTTGAGCTAAGGCATTAAAACTGTAGTTTGATATCATGATTCCTTTCGGAGTTCCCGTTGTTCCTCCACTGTGTAATATTAAGGCTACATCTTCTTTTTTTACATTTGCTTTATATTCTTTATTGTAGGCAATTCCTTTTGCCATAAACTCTTTCCATGACATATAATCAGAATCATTCATTCTAGGTCTTTTGGTTTTGATTCCTCGTGTTAGAGCATATCCAATACTTAATCCTAGTGGCATGCTTTCTTTTGGAGATACCAATATTGTTTTATATACTAATGTTTCTTCTAATACTTTTTCAAATTTTTCGTAGTCAAAATCTACTAGGAATAGGAATCTACTTTTGCTTTCTTTTAAATAAAACTTAATTTGTTCTGTACTACTCAAAGGGTGAACCATATCCGCAATTGCCCCTATTTTATTACAGGCATAGAAGGCATAGATAGCTTCTGGCATATTGGGCATGCATATCGTTACGATATCTCCTTCTTTTACTCCATAACTTCTTAGAGCTCTAGCACATATATTAATATTTTCAAAAAATTCATTGTAACTAATTCTATTTTCAAAATAGTTTAAGGCAATAAAGTCTTTATCTTCCCCTACTTCATCAACCATATAATTGTAAATGGACTTCGTAGTAAATTTAATACTTCTTTCTTCTCTAGAATAATAATCTAACCATGGTTCATTACGATGCTTTTTAAATAATTTTGTCCATATGTCTTTGAATAATCTCATATATTCTCCTCCATTTTACTTATCTATTCTATTGTACTCTATTCTTCGTAAAATATCAATGTTATGAAAAAAAAGAACAGACTAAATGTCTGTTCTAGCAAGTATTTGAGCTGGTCTTTTTCGAAGTGTGTTATAGACTGGGAATAGTCCACAAATTAAATTAAATACTAATACTATGATACATGCGGATATTACAAGGAATGGATTTACTAAAAATTCATTTTGCAAGTATTTTATTAAACTGATTTGTTTGAAAATATAAGCACTTATTAAGATTCCTGGTAGGCTTGCGAATAATGTGATTGCCACTATTTCTCCGCTAAACATAATATAAATATCTTTTTTCTTTAATCCAATGGCACGATAAATTCCTACTTCTTTAATTCTTGATAGGAAGGAACTGCGTAACATTAAGATTATTTCTATTAAAGATATAGCTAGTACTACTAGAGCGGATGTAGTCGCAACTTTTGTTCCAGCTTCTCTATCTTTCATATATTTTGTTTTAGAAGCATCATAGGAGTCTTCTATGTTGTATTCTCGCTCTCTAAAGTCTTGTAATGCTTGAATCTTATTATTTGGATATATCATTGCATTTTTTGAATTCTTGATTAATAATACTTTGATCATATTAAAGTTGACTAAATATTTGTTAATTTCTTCTTCTGAATCATAATAACCTACTACGATTAATTTTTGACCATTTATTTTTTTTGATATTTCTTTGTTTAATTTCATGGATTCTTTATTGGAAATGTCAACGATTGTTTCATAGTCATTTTCTGGCCATCTTCCTTCTTTTAATACAACTCTAGATGTGAATAATAAGTAATCTTGAAATTCATTGGAATTGGCTTCTTGATCTTCCCAGTTTGAATACATATCTTCTTCTTTGGTATTGTTATATAAAATATTTGTAAATTCTGAATCATAAGTATAAATGGAAGGACTTTCGATATCGGAGATTCCTACTATTCTATAGTCTGGAAGATTTGGTAGTTTGACAATTCGATTTAAGAAATCTTTTGGTTTAGATAGTCCCATCATTTTATTGGTATTCATCATATTATCCATGGATTTTTTTATAACCATTTCATCTACTACAATTTCTTTCGCGTTTTCTGGCATTCTTCCATACTTGATATCTTTTTCTTGTATCATGTTAATGGTTGATAGAGATCCTGTAATATTGGCATTTACGTATGTTGTTTGATAATAATCATCTACTTTTACAGTGAATGTCACTTTACTGTCTCCAGGTATAATATAGTTTACGGAGTCTAGCATAGAATATTCATTGTATTGGGCAACACTTAATTTATTGGTGTAAAGTTTTAAATAGTTTTTATTGGTATCTACAAAATCTTTATCATGGATGGTTAAATTGGCTGCAATTCTAGAGGTACTCATCATAATAAAGAATCCGGATAAAAAGAAACCAATTAGTAATATTTTCTTAAGGAAAGAATATTCTAGTACTTTTTTAAATCCATTGGTTATAAAGGTAATTGGATTGAAAATAGAAGAATAACGTAGTTTTTCTGGATTTTTTAGTTTATCTTTAAAATCAAATTTTATAGATTCTAAATCTTTTTTGGCCATTGTTTTATAGTGGTCATTGATGAATTCAATGGAAGTATTATCGTCTACTACTTCAATTTTTTGATTATTCTTACTTTTGATAAAGATATTATTTCCTTTTAAGACGATTTCGACATTTAATTCTTGATCTTTATCTCGATAGATATCCATGCCTAAGTCTTTGATATGATTTGCTTTTTCTAGGTCTTTTAAATAGATATTATTATCAATTGCATAATCTAGGTTTTCTTCTTGTTCATTTTTATAGTCTTTGACTACTTTTCCATCTTCAATTTCGATGATTCTAGAGGCATAGAATTTTGCCAAGTTTACTTCATGAGTTACTAAGATAACTAATCGATCTTCACTAATTTTCTTTATAATGTTCATGATTTCTAATGAGTTTTTACTATCTAGATTTCCTGTTGGTTCATCGGCTATGATAATATTTGGATTTTTTACGATTGCTCTTGCAATCCCTACTCTTTGCCTCTCTCCTCCTGATAACATGCTAGCTGGTCTTTTTCGATATCGGTACATTCCGACACATTCTAGTACGTAGGTTACTCTTTTATCAATTTCTTTTTTATCTTTAATACCAATTGTTTTTAAAGATAAAGCAATATTATCATAGACGGATAAATAGTCTACTAGTTTATAATCTTGAAAGATATATCCTATATTTAAATTTCTTAATTTATCAATTCTATGGATATTATGTCCAGATATTTTTTTGTTGTTGATGTATATTTTTCCACTATTAATTTTATCTAATCCACCGATGGCATTTAAGAGAGTTGTTTTTCCGGAACCGGATGGTCCAAGTAATGCTACTAGTCCGGTATCTTCTAATGTTAGACTTGTGTTATTGATGACATGATTTTGATTTTTACGGAAACGGTTAAAGTATTTATTTACTTTTTCTATTCTTATCATACTTAGACCTCCTCTCTTATAGTAACCATGACACTATCTTTAAATAGTTTACGAGAATATCTCATACTACTAATAATCGACATGCCAATGATTATTAAATATAATGCTAAATAGGTCTTTGGAGTGAAATAATCATAAATATCCGTTAGAATTCCAACATCCATCCATCCTAAGTGATTGAATAGAATTAGGCTTCCAAACAGTATAAAAGCTAAATTGGCAACGGTAAATAATTCAATGGTAAGTAATTGTCTTGTTGTAGCTTTTGTTCCTCCTAACATACGGATAATGGAAAAATACGTATTTCTACTCTTTAATATAATTTTTATAATAAAGTACGATATAAAGAATAATGCTATTACTAGGATAATTGTTAAAATCATTTTAAGAATTCGTAAATAGCGGAATATTTCTTCTTGTACTAATGTGTTTTTGATGGCTAGAGCTTGATAACCCTTGTTATTTAGTTCTTTTACTAATGGATCAATTTTTTCTTTATCTTTGGCAAATACACTGATTTGATAGGTTCCTTTATTAAATAATAATTGATAATCTATATCATTTACATAAATTCTACCATTATATTCATAATCATAATTATCTTTATTATAACCTGGTAAATATAATATTTCTGTAATGTTTTTTCGATTGTATTTCTTACTTACTAGGAATGATTTACTTTCTTGGAAATATAAATTTTCATTGGTTACTTCGACAGTGCTCCATAAACAATTATATTTTGGACATTGGTAGTCTGCATCTTCACTAATAAATGCCTCTCCCATTGGAACGGAAGTGTTAGGGGTAATTTGATACATGGTAGCATAACTATATACTGGATGCTTTTTGCCTTGAAATTTTACATATAATTTACTATATCTTTGATGTATTTTATATTGTAGTTTGTTAATCATTTCCTTTTCAACGTATAATTTTGTTTTTCCATAATCTAAATCATTATTGTATTGTAATCCAACAATGGTAACTTTTAAATTCTCGTCAAAATTATCAGCATTTGTCTGATCCAAATAATAAAAGTCTTTATTAATGGCTTCTTCTTTTCCGTTATAGAAATAATAACTATCTTTATTCATTACCATAATAGCTTCATGAGCATTTTCCGGCATTCTTCCATAGTCTAATTCTCCTTCAAATACTTCGATTGGAAGAGAAGTTGAATTGACCCAGTATTTCATTTCTTTGTCTCTTATAGTATCTTCAGAATCTAGAAGTATATCATTTTCAATGATGTATCGAACTTTCGAATTTTCTTTTAAATTCTCTAATTCTGTATCATCAAATGCGGAATGATCTTGTTTTTTTACTACAATTCTGGTTAAGTCTGATGTATCAAAAACAAAATTGATACCATCTTCTTTGGAAATTGTTTCCTCTTTTTGGAAGATAGCATATTCTCCCATTAAAGCGGCTACTACAAAGAAATAAACTACTAATAGTAATAAGAATTTTGGAACGATGTTAAAAGTGTTTCTAAGACCTAATCGAATCTTATTGCCAATGGATAATCCTTTGGTTTTAGCAGGAACACATTCGATTCCCTTTTCGTAATCCTTTACCTTTACATCTTCTAGAATTCTTCCATCATGCATGGTTATTTTTCTAGTTACATATGGTTCAATTTGATCATAGTTATGAGTAACAATAATGACTAATTTTTCTTTGGACAATTCACTTAATAGTTTTAGTACACTCGTGGCACTTTTTTTGTCTAAGTTTCCAGTTGGTTCATCGGCTATGATAATAGGAACATCTTTTGCTAAGGCTCTAGCAATGGCTACTCTTTGTTTTTGTCCTCCTGATAGTTTGGATACCTTAGTATTACGGAATTTATATAGATCAACTTTTTTGATTAAATCTATTACTCTTTCCTTTATATTTTTTTCTCCATTTAACATTAATACAAGAGCTATATTTTGGTATACCGTATAACTATTTACTAAGTTAAAGTTTTGATAAATATTGCCAATATTCTTTCTTCGATAATCTTCAAAGTCTTTCGCAATATAGTGACTGGTTTCTTCTCCATTGATGTACATCTCGCCTTCTTCGTATGTATCTAGGCCAGATATTACGTTTAGAAGAGTTGTTTTACCAGAACCACTTTCTCCTGTTATGGCAACAAATTCCCCCATATTTAATTCTAAATTTATATGAGAAAAACCAGTTGCGACTACTCCTTTACTGTAGTAGTATTTTGAAACGTTTTTTAGCTTGATCATTTTTTCACTCCCTGTTTTTATCGTATCATTTTTTCTTTTCTTTTTTCTATCAAGTTTTCTTTACTATTTTGTATCTTTTAATTTCCATTTGATATAATTTCGGTTACACTGATTACTTCTTGCTCTTTGCGATAGGCAATGGTTAGAGTATCGCCTTCTTTTAAAAATGGTAATGTGTCTTTTCCAACTTTTATGGATACTTTATATTTTTGCCCTTCTTGATCTTTAAAATAGTAATAGGTATCTCCATCCATAATTACGTCTTTAATTTCTGAAACTATGATTTGTTTTTCATATTTTGCTTTTGCTGTATCTTCTCCTACTTCATTTAGATAAGCTTCTGCTGCTTTTTCAATTCCTTTGGAACTATCGGTTACCACTACTTTTTGATAGTCTACTACATCGACAAAACCATACATTTTTACTAGTCCGGCATTATCTTTTAGAGATACTAAGTATGTTGGCTTACCATTTAGATTTATTAATAATGGGAAGGTGGATGTGTACTTCATTTGTTGGACTTGACCTTTTGCTGAGTCCATTGCCGAATATTCTTCGGCTCCTGCCACTCCATAGAATTTTGTTTCTTTCGTACGCATATTTGTTAGGATAAATCCGATATTGGATTCATCACTAATAACGGAAGTTATTCCCGTGTATAAATAGATGTCATCGTCTTGAGCCAAATAGTTATATCCAGTGGTTGTTTCTACTACTTCTTTTTGAGTAAATACTGAATTCCAATATCCATTTTTGTATTTTCCCCAATCGGCTACTTGCTCTAAAATTAAGTCTGCTTCATATACATGGTCTACCCAGCTTGGAACTTCATCAACATGGTAGAATTTGCTTTTTCCGGTAATTGGATCGAATATAACAATTCCTTCTACTTCCCTTCTTAAGCCTACTCCTTTATATTGAACAGAACTAGCAATCCAATAGGGATGTCCTTCATTATCGATTTCAAAATTTACACTATCAAATATTTTGGTTGGATAACTCATTTGTAGTTTTCTGTATAAGTTTTCGTTGTAATAAGCAGATGGTGCATATTTCATTCCTTTTTCTATTTTTACTAGTTGAGCAGATCCAGTTGTTGAATTTACTGTAATATAGGCTTTGATTCCATTTTTTCGATTGGTAAACCATTTAATTAGTCCATTGTATTCTAATGGTGTTACTCGGATAATTTCGTTTTGATAATTGATTTGTGTATATTGATCACTTACCTCAAATTGTGAGACCAATTCACTCATTTGTCCCATGGTTCTGTCTCCAATTTTTAGCGTGGATTTACGATCTAGCAATGGTAATTTATTGAAATCTACTTCTTTTACTTCTTCTTCAAAGTTTCCCTCTTCTACTTGAATTCTGTTATAGTAGACTTTGGCATTAAAGATTGGTGATAAGATAAAATTAATCAATATAATTCCTATAATTATTGTTGGAATTGTTAGGAATGGTTTTACAGAGTATGGACATTTTTTTCTCTTTCTTCGTGAAAATAAATAGTCGATTTCTCCTAACATATTTGGGATTTGAGCAATGGAAAATACAAGTATAATACTTATGATATACATCCAAAATTCTAAACTATGGATATTGATTGCTGGATAAAACATATAATAAGTAATTCCTGTATAGATGATTGTAATTAAAATGGATAGTAATTGTTTATTTTTCATATTTAATAATTCCTTTCTTCTCTTTTAGATCCAATGTATGCCCAGTCATATAGAGCTTCTGGATCTTTTGTTTGTATTTTATCCGGTGCTATGGCTTCGTGAAATAAGTCGTTGATGGCATATACTTGCGATGGGGTTTTGCATAAACGTAAGATAATTTCTTGGGCATATTTGTAGGAAGACTTTCCTGCTTGATGAAACATTTCTTCGGTGTCAATGGTTCCTTTTTCTTCAATATCTTCTTGAAATTTGTTTAAGATTTGTCGGTATAGTTCTTCTGCTGGTTCGTTAAATGCATATTGATATCCCCAAGGATCTTCTTGATAAGCAACTTTGACTCCGGCTGCACTTAACCATAGATTGGCAAAGTAGGCTCTTTTTTCTAAGTCTTTATTATCAATATTGGTATGGGTTCCTTTTTTAACGACTTTATTGGTTTTTGCATCTATTTCATATTTCGTTACTAAGTCTTTGCATTCTTCAAAGGTTGGTATTTGTATTCTTGGCTTTTCTTCTATTTTTTTTGAACGATCAAAATACTGGTTCAGTCTTGGGTTGTAGTTTCTAAATCCCTGTTGATCATAGTAACCCATATATCCTCCGGCTTCTTTTATTTTACGGTCAATTCTTGATCTAGATAGATAGTCATCGGCTATTCCCGAACGGAAATCTCCTAAAAATGGTTTTTCGGTAAATATTACATTTTTCTTTAAGACTTCTTTTCCTTTTTCTGTTGTGATTTCAAATAAATCATATTGATAAACACTATCTTCTCCAATGATACTTGGGTTTTCCATTGTTCTTTGAGCAATGAAAACGGTTCCATCTTTTCTATGAAATACTCTAGTAGGATAATGAAATCTTTTGATTTTATCCAATGGTTTTGGGATGTCATGATAGTCTTTATATATTTGTTTTAAATCTTCTTCTTTCGTTACTCTTCCAATATATCCAGTATTTCTTTTTTCACTATCTTCTATGTTTTCTTTTGAGAATAACACGCCTGTGATAGCATGCTCATATTCTGGATTTACTGGATGACCAAATTTTCTTTTATCAATATAATTACTAATATTACTTTCACTATAGAAAATCTTGGGATCTCCTTTTTTGCCGTTTGGTAATATTTCTTGATAGTAATAACGATAATATTTTACTCCCTCAATCGTTTTCGTTCCAACTTGGGCAATTTGAAATTCACTTTTATCTTTTCTCGTTGCGTGATAAGTTGTCGTTTGGTAATCTCTTTCTCGATTTAGGATGCTGTCCATTTGTCGAATAATGGTTGAGTTGAAGACTGAAAGTTTATGTTGATAATGATTCATTGGCTCTCTATCATCGGGAATATGATGTTTATTAAATTCTTCAATCTCTTTTCCTAAATAATCATAAGTTTTTGATTCTCCAGATCGAAATTTGGAATTTTCCCAAGTAAGATCAACTGGATATAATTTTCCTCCTTCTTCTATGATATTCCAAGCGTGTCCGTGACCTCTTACATAATGGCATTTAATTCTTTGGCGTTCTAATAATTCTTTTAATATTAAAGAATACCCTGCGCATACAGTTTGCTTGGTAATTAATCCTCTTAAACTTCGTACTTCTTTAGAAGGCTTTTGTTCATATTTTGGATCATATGTTATGTGTCTTTTTAAATAATCATATATGTAGACGATTTTTTGAAGATTGGTCCAATTGGCAGATAGGCCTTTTTCCATTTCTTCTATCGCTTGTAGAATGCGAATGGTTTCTAGTTTAGAATAGATAACCGATTCATAATAGTATTCTTCACAGGTTTCATTTCCAAATTTTTCTCTTTTATAGCGATTTTGTCTATCTTCGTCATAAGCACCAGCAATTCGAATCCATACATTGTTATTTAATGCTTCTAAGTCTTTACTGTTTAATCCGATGGTTGAATTCACTTCTACTAATATTTTTTCCTTTGGATAATTTTTACAATATTCATTGATCCAGTGAATATTTAAGGGAGCATTCGGAGTGGCTTTAAAGGTTTTATCAAAGTGTTGCATTCTACTGTACCTCCTCTTGCCATTCTACAATTTGTTCGTTAAAACATTTCACATTTCTTTCCTTTAGTAAAGCTATAACGCTTTTGTTGGCATCGTATTGATTTTTGGAAATGCTTATTTTTTGAATTCTTGGCATATTTAAAGTGAAGGTTAAATCCATTATGTTTGTATTATGGATGGATAATTCCCTACATTCCGGTAATTTCCATTCCTTTGTGTCTCCTTCTATTTTACTGTAGGAGGTATCTAAATATTCTAATTTTACTAAATTATTGAGCTTTTGAATATCTAGGATTCCTTTATTAACAGTACATTCTTTTAATTCGTCCATTACATAGAGAAAATTATAATCTTTAATATTACAGTTTTTGAGTGATAATGATTGTACTTTTAATGATGCGATGATAATGGAGTTTTCAAAATCACAATTTTCAAAGGTTATCTCTCTTAATTGTACGAGCTTTAAGAAGGTTGTAAAGTCATAATTATCTAAATCAAAGTTTCGTAATGTTAATGATTCTAAGTTTGGAAAAAACTCTAATTCTCGGATATCAAACAATTCCATGGTATCTTCTATCTCTTCTTGATCCAGTACTATGTCTGTTATTTTAGCAGTTTCTTCTTCGGTGATAGGCATGCTTTTTTTGTCTAATTGAAAGCAAATATTGTTTTTTAGTACGGTGTTTTTGATTTGAATCATTTTATCATTCTCCTATGATTTCATTATATCATATTCTATCTATAAAAACATAAAAACAAGAACATTTTAGTTCTTGTTGGGATATTTCATTTTCATATAACATTTTCCACACATTGGTTTGTATTCAACGTTTCGTTTGGATCCATCTATTAGAATGCTTTCTCCTTCTAAGGCAAATTTTCCATTTACAAATCGTCCGTTAAATTTAGCACGTTTTCCACACTGACAAATGGTTACTAATTCTTCAATTTCATCGCATAGTTCTAGTAATCTTTTACTTCCTTCAAATAAATTTCCTTGAAAGTCTGTTCTTAGACCATAGCAGATGACTGGAATATCATACATTTTGGATACCATCCATAATTCTTCTACTTGTTGTTTGGTTAAGAATTGTGCTTCATCTACTAATATACAGGCTACGTCTTGATTCCAATCTTCATAGTATGGTTCAAATGATTTATCCTGACCAATTAAAACATCTACTTTTCTTTTTAAACCAATTCTAGATTCTAATTGATCGTCTGCTTTGGTATCGATACTGGATTTTATAACGACTACTCTTTTTCCATTTTCATTGTAATTATGGGCTACTTGCATTAAGGATGAGCTCTTTCCACAATTCATTGTTCCATATCGAAAATATAATTTTGACATATTCTTTCTCCTTTACTTTATTGTTTTCCCAAATGGGGCGATGGCTAAGGCGGCTATTTTAAAGAATTGCATTCCAAATGGAATTCCAACTATCGTTAGACACCATAGTATTCCTATCACTAAGTTTTCTAATGCCATTGGTATCCCAAAGAAAAGCCATAGAATGTTTACGATAAAGGAAATAGGACCTCCTCTATCTACGATTTCTTTTCCAAATGGCGCAAAGGATAGTTCGGCAAATTTAAAACATTGTAATCCATAAGGAATTCCTATGATGGAAAGGCACCATATCATTCCGGCGATTATCCATGTTATTCCGCTGATAAATCCTCCCAATAAGAACCATATAATATTTCCTAGTAATCTCATTTTATTTTCTCCTTGATGGAGTTTGTAACCACCCAATTCATTAATGCTTCTAAGTCTATTTCATCTTTTTCTATAAATTTTATCTTATCTTTTTTCTTCTTACTTTCTATTATTCTAATGATTGGCTTTTTGTTCGGATTAATATACCATTCTTCCTTTTGAAAGGCTTTTATGATGTCTTTTTTCTTATACTTTTTCTCTCCAATTTCAAATATTTCTTTTTTATATATATTGGATAAATAGTACTGTGCCATTTCAATGATTGCTTGATAGTATTTCTGATAAATCATTGGTTTGACATTGGTTATTACTCGGAATGGATCTTCTATATAGAACATGTACTGTTCTTGGCCAAATTTAGTTTTATCTTCTTTATGGAGAAATGAACGGAATATTGCTTGATACTCTTCCATAAATTCTTGAAATGTCTTTTCTAAATTATCATAAAAGGCATATACTAAATTAATTTCTTCGATATTTAAGAAAGTTTTAATACTTGCGATTGGCATAATACAAGAACTATAGTAATTGATAAACATTTTTAGAATCATCTTATCAATATAGGTTTTATCTTCTCTATTTAGTAATGTTTGATATGCTTCTATTTGTTCTGGTAAGAGTTTATATTTTTTTATTTCGTAACTGGTTTTCAATTTCATAAGATTCATTAGGAACTCTTTGTCTTGCTCTTGATACGTTTTGTTTTCCACTCTTAGTTTAATATAGGCATTTTCTAACGATATGTTCCATTTATCTTTTAGGCATATTAAATGAAATTCTTTCGTATCCCATTGAATACTGTTGTAAGTATAATAATACTCTGTATGTAGGATTCTTCCTATTATTTTTAATAAGAGATTCTTTTCGATGGTGATATGAAAAGGGATTGGTTTTGCTTCTTCTAAGTGGAACTCTAATACTTCTCCTTCTTCATATATTTTATAGTAAATATCTTTACTATTGTATTCGTGATAAGTTTTTTGAATGTTTTTAAGAATTTGTTTCCAACTGAATTTTTTAGATTCTGCTGGGGTTTTAAATAAATCTCTTTTCCACTCTTCTTCTGCAATATCTGTATTTTTTATTGTTTTAAAGTAGTTTGGATCGATATTGGCTAAGTAGCGAATACATTCCATCGCAATATAAATATTTTTATATTTGGTTATATCTTTTTTATCATTAATGGATACTAATATATCTCCTATTTTTTCATTTGGATGATAAATCATATATCCAAACATTAAACTATGTTGAAGGAATGCTTGATTGATTTCTTGTTTTGTTACTTCTTTCATATTGGCCTCCTTAAGTCTCTAGTTCTATTCTATCATAAATCGTGTATTTTGTTTCTTTTATTTCTTTTCTTTGTTACAATGAAGATGGTGATATATATGAAAATCGATATTATTATTCCGGCTTATAATGCCATCGATACTATTGATACTCCTTTAGCTTCTATAAAAAAACAAAAGAACGTGGCGGATTTACATGTTTGTATTGTGAATGATGGTTCTGATTATTCTTATCAATCTATTATTAAAAAATATTCTCCTTTTTTTGATATAGAAGAAGTTTCTCTTCCTAAAAATGTTGGGCCAGGAGAAGCAAGGAACCAAGGTATTTTGCATACGCAACAGGATTATCTTTTGTTTTTGGATAGTGACGATTATCTTTATACAGATCATGCTGTTTTGGATTTATATTCTCAAATAACTAATCCCATGCAAGATTTAATTGTTAGTAATTTCTATTATGAAAGAGATGGCAAGTGTCTTGTGATGGAAAAGAGTTTTACGTGGTTACACGGTAAAATATTTTATAGAAAATTTCTTCTTGATAATCATTTGCTTTTCCCTCCTACTCGAGCGAATGAAGATAATGGGTTTTTACGTTTAATCTTATTTCATAAACCTCATTTTTCTTATTTGAATGAAATTACGTATTGCTATCATGAAAATCCTAATTCCATTACTCGAAAGAATAATCGAGAATACAAATTATATGGTTTAGAGGGATATTCTTCTAACATGCTATGGGCTATGCGAGAAGGAATTGATAGAGGTTGTGATATTTCTCTTATTACTACGACGGCTATGAGTGTTTTAATCTCTATGTATTTTTATTATATGGAGTTATCTTCTTTTCCAGAGGTTTCTTTGATTCTTTCTTGGTCAAAAGATATTCTTCTTTTGTATGAACAATATCCTAATTATGCTGTTGATGCTTTTAGAGTTCAGCAAATGCTTCAAAATAAAAAAGAGGAATATATCCGTGAGAATACTTCCTACTCTGATTTTCTTTCTTTCGATGAATTCTTAGAATCAATAAAAAAAGACAGTTGATGCTGTCTTTTATTCTTTTTCTAATTCTTCAATCGCTTTCTTTATTTGATCTTCTGTTTTTAAATCTAGAATCGATTTTAAATAGTTAATAGCATATACTTTGTTTGGCATTTCATTGTGAACGGCTTTTAATATTTTTTCGGTAATGTCTTCAAAATCTCTTTTTTTCATATAAGTAGAAATAATATTTAAAAATTCTACTTCTGGTGCAGAAGTTCCTCCTCCTGCTATATAGGTAGACATAGAAGCCAAATTATTTTCTTCTACGTATCCGCATTCACATTCTTTTTCATATTTTTTTCCGCATACTGGACAATCTTTCATTCTTTTTTCCTCCTATACTTTTATTCTACATTATTTTCTTTTAATAAAAAATAAAAAGAGAAAAACTTTTCATTATTTGACACTATTATTCTAAGGAATGCACGATCTCTTTTCGATATTGTTTGGTTTGATGACTTATTTCTTCAAATAATTCTTTTTCTTTATTACATGCTATTTTGGCTTCTGCTTTGATATCATCTTCATAAGTTAATGGTAAAATCCATCTTTTTTGAGATTCTTTTTCGTAACCCTCTAACATTTCTTCTATTTCTTCAATACTCTTGTCTTCTAAAATCATGTCATAATATGGTTTATAGGTTATTTCTTTGGCACTGGTTGATGAGATTTCGCTTAATTTTAAAGGACTTTGGAAGTGATATAATCTTTCTCCGTTATAGAGGTCAATGCCATAGGTTACGTCCTTATAATCTATTAAGTTTATCATGTGATTTGCTGGTTTATGAATCGGTTTTTGAAATAAAAAACCCCCTTGTCTGCAATAAAATTTTTTTACTGGGTATCCTAATTCTTTCATAATATCATAATAAAAACTACTGATATTGCGACAACATCCTTGACCAAAAAAAATACTTATTCCTAGGCGATTGCTTAATTCATTTTGTATAGTTTCGATTGGTTGAAAGGTACCTCTTTCGGATAGATATCCTTTATTGATTAAATGGGATATCATAATGGATAATTCTAAAGATGAGCGACAATTTAATTCTTTTAAATAGGTAGCTATTTGCTTTATTAAATGGTCATATTGCTCGATGGCTTCCTGATAGTATTCTGCCTCTTCTTTTTGCCTTATTATATGTTTTAAATGCTCTTCTGCTATTTTTTTTAAGCTTTCTTCTTCGCCTCTTAAGTAGAGGGTTTCATCATAGTATCGTACTTTCATAAGATCTCTTCTTTCAAATCGCCTGTATTATAACAAAATCTATCCTTTTCGTCAATGAAAAAGAAGAACTATAGTTCTTCTTCTAAAAACTCATTTTCACAAGTAAAATTGATTTTTAATTCTTTTAAAGCTTTTTTATCGCTTCCTGTAATTATATAGGTTGAATGAGCTTCTGAGCCTTTTAATTTTCCTAAATTGGATAAGGCTTTGGCAGCCAGTGGATTGGTTACGGAACAAATACTTAAAGCTGTAAGCACTTCTGATAGATTTAGTCGATCTCCTCCTCCTAATTCTTTCTTTAATTTAAGAATTGGCTCTAGAACAGTTGGTGCTAATAAATAGATATCATCCGGTATTTTACTAATATCTTTAATGGCATTTAAAATAACGGTACCGGCTGGTGTTAATAAATCTGTTTGCTTTCCTGTTATTATTTTTCTGTTGATTTTTAAAGCAATTACCGGTGTACCATTTTCTTTTTGCTTTTTCTTTAAGGCTGGCTCAATGACATCTAAGTAGTTTTCATCTATTTTTAATTCGTTCATTAATAATTTGATTTTTTTATAGGTATCTTCGTCGCATAGACCCATTTTATAATTATTCAATTCATTGTAATAACGACGAACAATTTCTTTTTTAGAGGCTTCTTCTACTACTTCATTATCGGTAATACAGAATCCTACCATATTTACTCCCATATCTGTTGGTGAATAATAAATATCTTTTTCAGATACTTTATTCAATATATTTTTTAAGATTGGGAATGTTTCAATATCTCGATTGTAGTTTATCGCAATCGTTCCATATTTTTCTAAATGAAATGGATCAATCATATTGACATCTTTTAAGTCCGCTGTTGCGGCTTCATAGGCTAAATTTACGGGGTGTTTTAGTGGAAGATTCCAGACTGGAAAGGTTTCAAATTTTGCGTATCCCGCATGAATTCCTCGCTTATTTTCATGGTAAATTTGAGAAAGACAAGTTGCTAGTTTCCCACTTCCTGGGCCTGGAGCATTTACTAAGATGAGTGGTTTCGTCGTTTCAATATATGGGTTTGCTCCATAACCTTCTTCACTTACTATGGTATCAACATCGGTTGGATATCCTTTGGTAAAGGTATGTATATAGGTTTTAATTCCATTGCGATTTAGTTTTTTAATAAATTTATCTACGCTTACTTGATTTTTATATAGTGTAACAACGACACTATTTACGCTAAACCCTAATTTTTTAGATTTGTTGATTAAGTTTAAAATTTCAGAGTCATACGTTATTCCATATTCTCCTCTTGTTTTATTTTTTTCAATGTCTCCGGCATTAATGCAAAAAATTATTTCTAAATCTTTTTTTAACTCTTTAAACATGCTTATTTTTACATCGTTTTTAAATCCTGGAAGAATTCTAGCGGCATGAGAGTCATCGAATAGTTTTCCCCCTACTTCTAGGTATAGTTTATCAAATAGTTTGAATCTTTCTTTTATTTTTTCACTTTGTATTTTTACATATTTGGCATTATCAAATCCTTTTTTCATTTCCTTCATCACCTCGTTTTTTCTTTTGTAATTTTACTTTTTGTAATATGGCTTTATCATATTCTTGACTGGTTATAGGTAGCCCATAGGTAATTCTTGTTTCAAAACTATAATCTTTGGAGTCAATTCTTTTCCTTAATCGATATAAATCTTCAAATTGTCTAGTATTTAAAAGAAACTGAATCGTTGGAGCATCTAAATAATAGCGATTGTCCTCATATCCTCTTGCGTAAGCATAAAACAGATTCGTTCTCGCAACTAACAGATCAGGAGTTCTCCTTTGATTTTTTAATAAATTTACTACATATTTCCATGCTTTAATTCTAGCTAATCTTTCCGATGGATTTCGATTATAATTTTCTTTTATATGATGACATAAACTTAAAAATTCTAATGTATCAATTCTATTTTTCGATTGGATTCTTTGCATAATCTCATAATCTTTCAAGGCGTAGCGTATGACGGTAGATTCAATATCTTCTTTTCCTTCGGCATATTTTTTCATGTTGCGGGCATGCTCTATTTCATGTTTTAAAACTTCTAAAGTTTGGATTACTTGTTCTCTTTTTGTTGTACTTTCTTCTATATTCGATTTGTCTATTGTAACTATTTTTGTTACTGGATTATAGCCTCCTAAAGTGCTTTTTGTTAAACTTTCTATCTTGAAACCGTTAATATATGGAACTAATTCTGTTTCTTTTTCCATCATTCGTTGAAAGGCAGATTCTATAAAATAATCATCTAATGGTTTGTCTTTATATTCCTTGTATAAAGCATAAATTGGATCCATCTTATCACCTTCTTTGATACACTCTTAATTTCAGTATATCAAAAAAATAATACCTTGAATATTTTTTTTAGAAATATTTTTTCGTTTGTTTCTTGACTTATCAACGATATCCTTTTATGATTGTGGTAGAAAAAGGAATGGAAGTGGTTTTATGGATTTTACAGAAGAAGATAAATTGCAAAAACTTATTGAAGAAAAAAACATAGGAGCTTTAAAAAATGAATTAAAAGAACTCAACGAAGTTGATATTGCTTCCTTCTTAAGTGAATTGAAAGATGATAAATTAATTAAAGTTTTCCGGTTACTTCCAAAAGATATGGCAACGGATGTTTTTGTTAATTTGGAAGAAGATAAACAAAAGAATTTGATTAATTCTTTGACCAAGAAAGAGTCCCAACAAATTATCGAAGATATGTATACCGATGATGCGGCTGATTTATTTGAAGAAATGCCTGCTATTATGGTTACTTCACTACTTAGTGGTGTATCTAAGGAAACTAGAAATGCGATTAATTTTTTGTTAAAGTATCCAGAAAATAGTGCTGGTTCTTTGATGGCTACGGAATATATTCATTTAAAGAAAGGCTTGACGATTCAACAGTCTATTAAAAGAATTCGGGATCAAAAAGATGATTTTGTTTCATATGATAATTGTTTTGTTACGGATGATAAGAGAACTCTTTTAGGAACGGTTTCCGTCAAAGATTTACTTATTAATGATCCAGATACTTTAGTAGATGATATCATGGAAGAATGTGAACACCCTATTACGACTTTAATGGATCAAGAGGAAGTTGCTAATATCTTCCAAGATTATAACTATAGTTCCTTACCGGTTGTTGATCAGGAAGGTAGACTTGTTGGAATTATTACAATCGATGATATCGTTGATATTATTGAGGAAGAAGCTACTGAGGATATGGAAAAGATGGCCGCTATTACTCCAACGGATAAGCCTTATATGAGAACCGGTGTTTTTGAAACTTGGAAGAAGAGAATTCCTTGGCTGTTACTATTAATGATTAGTGCAACCTTTACTGGTAGTATTATTACTCATTTTGAAGATGCTTTGGCGGCGTATGTTATTTTGACTTCTTTTATTCCAATGCTTATGGATTCTGGTGGAAATGCTGGAAGTCAAGCCAGTGTTTCTGTTATTCGTAGTCTTTCTTTGGATGAAATTGAGTATAAAGATACTTTTAAAGTGATTTGGAAAGAAATTCGTGTTGCAGTATTATGCGGTATTACTTTAGCTGCTGCTAATTTTTTGAAACTTATGATTTTGGATCATGTTAGTATGAATATTGCCATCGTTGTATGCTCTACTCTTTGCCTAACAATTATATTTGCTAAATTGGTTGGATGTTCTTTACCAATTCTGGCAAAAAAAATTGGCTTTGATCCTGCAGTTATGGCAAGCCCTTTTATCACTACTATTGTAGATGCCTGCTCTTTGCTTATATATTTTAAAATTGCAGGGATGTTTTTAGGTATTTAAAAAAGACTAGTATAAACTAGTCTTTTTTTCTTATATTTCTATTAATTCGTAATCGGTTGAGCCAAGCCCTAATTCTTCGGCATATTCTGTGATATGTCTTCCTTCTTGACGGTCAACTCTTGCTATCATTTTTGTATGTCCCGGATCTGTACTATTCCAAATGGCATCAATAAAAGCTTGATCATTGGCAACTGGATCTAAGCTAGCAAAGATTCCGATGTCTCCCATTACAGGGTCTCCTTGATTACAGTCGCAATCACAGTCTACAGAAATGGCATTGGCAATTGTCATGTAAAGGATTGGCTTTTCATTTTCTTTGCAGTAATCTGCTACTGCTTTTGCAGCCTCTGCCATAGATTCTATAAAATCTTTTTGTTCAAATTTGGCACTCCAACATAAGTTAGGGTCTGCTGTTTGACCACAACTGTGGATATAAGCTTTTCCGTTACGAGAAGCAATTCCAATGGATTGATTCTTTAAATTGGCTCCAAAACCTCCCATAGCATGTCCTTTTCCATGAGCTAAATTTAAGATCGAATCATAGTTTTTAAAGTTTTCTCCTATGATGTCATATTCTAAGTGTTTTCCATTATGGACAGGGATTTTAAATTCTCCTTCGCCATCCATAATATCGACATCAGCAAAGGATGTAAATCCATGCTTTTCGGCTACTTTCATGTGATCTTCTTTATTGTTTCTTTCTCCTGGATACGCGGTATTACATTCAATAATTGTTCCATTTAATTGTTTTACTAATGGACCAATTAAATCTGCTTTTAGATATCCTTTTGCTCCGTCTTCCCCCGTTGATACTTTCACTCCTACTTTCCCTGGAAGTTTTACTTCTAAGATTTCGTACATTTTGATTACATTTTCAGGTGTGATTTCTTTACAGAAATATACTTTTGATTTTTCCATATTTTTCTCCTTTTCTATTATTGTTTTATCAATTTTTTTATAATCGATAAATGATTTTATTATCTTCCATAAAAACGCGTTCTACTCGTGGTGATATGGTACATAATATTTCATAATTGATAGTGTTACATTTTTCTGCTATCTCTTCTACTGTTATTAATTCATTATCCCAAATGGTAACAGGATCTCCTACTTTGACATCTAATCCAGTAACATCAATCATGCAACTGTCCATACAAATTGATCCTAATATTTTCCTTTTTTCCCCTTTTACAATCACTTCTCCTTGATTGGTTAATTCTCTTCTTAATCCATCTGCATAGCCGATTGGAATGGTTGCTATTTTCATTGGCTTGTCTGTTGTAAATCTACGATTATAACTAATTGATTCGCCTTCTTCTACTTCTTTTAAATACGTTATTCTTGTTTTTAGAGTGGTTATTGGCTCTATTGGAATAATATCTTTGGCTCCTTTAAAAGATTCATATCCATACATAATAATTCCGGGACGAATGGTATTGGATATTGTCTCTGGGAATCGAAGAAGTCCATTGGAGGCACTACAATGAATATATCTTAGATTATAATCTTTCTTTACTATATCGATTGCATTCTGAAAAACATTGATTTGTTTTTTCGTATACTCATCATCATTATCCGCAGAAGAAAAATGGGTATATATACCTTCTACTGTTATGTTTTGATTTGTTTTTATATCTTCCATAAATTCTTTTAAATTTTCTAATTTGATTCCTGTACGATTCATTCCTGTTTCAATTTCTAGGTGTACTTTGATGGGAAGATACACTTGTTTTAAAAATTCTTTTTCACTTAATCCAATTGTTATCCGATAGTTATAAATATCTTGTAATTCTTCTATCGAAGGTTGATTTAGTACAAATATTTCTTTTAAGTATCCGAGTTTTCTTATTTCTACAGCCTCTTGTACTTCTGCTACGGCTACAATTTGAAAGAAATTTAAGATTCTTAAGTTTTTATTTATATAGGTACCATAGGCATTGGCCTTGATAATTGGCATAATCATTTTATTTCCACTAAAAGCTCTTATTTTATCAATATTATTTAAAAATTTTTCTGTATTCACTTCTAAGATTGTATTTCTCATTTTATCACCTAATTCATTATATCATAAAAAAGAAGAATTATTAATTCTTCTTTTATTCGAGACTTTATATTTTTATAGAGTGTAATTGTTGTAGAGTATTAATATTATTTATCTACTCTCCTTTCTTAGTAGGCATCATTATGTATATTAATTTTATTATTTTTTTATTGGTTTTTCTTTTTTTATGATTCTTTTTATCACTTCCTTTTCTATATTTATTGTAAGAGGCGAAACTTAAATCAAAATTAAAAAAAAGCGAAAAACTCGCTTTTATTTTTTTAATTTTACTTTGAAAGTTGTTTTTCCATCTTTTGAATGAGCCTTTATTTCTCCTTTATGTCTTAATACTATGTTTTTCGCAATTGCAAGGCCTAATCCATATCGATTTTCTTTTCTATTTCTTGCTTTATCAATCCGATAAAAGCGTTCAAATATTTTTTCTTCTTCTTCTTTTGGAATTGGTTCTCCTTCATTGATTACTTCTATTTTTAATTCTTCTTTTTCTTTTTTTACGGTTAGAGTTATTTGACCATTTTCTATACTATGTTTAATCGCATTGTCCATTAATATGGCGATTAACTGTTTGATTTCACTAGCATTACATAGCCATTCTATTTTTTCTTGTATTTCATAGTCTAATTTAATGTTTTTTTCAAAAGCTAAACTTTCGAATGGTACGACGGCTTTTTCTACTAGCTTTGAGATATCTTGTTTTTCTTGAAGAATGATTACTTCTTCATTTTCTAGTTTGGCTAGATCTAGTAAATCTTTGATTAATTGATTCATTCTTTCCGATTCACTTTGAATATTCTTTAACCATTTTTTATTTTTATCATTTTCTAAAGCATCGGCACTTGCCATGATGACTGCTAGGGGTGTTTTTAATTCATGAGATGCATCTGCAATAAATTGTTTTTGCTTTTTAAAGGTTATTTCTACTGGCTTGATGATCCAACTAGCGATTAAATGACTTATTCCGTAGGCAAGAGATTCAAATAGAACAAATAGGAAAAGGGAAATAAGCAAGGATTGCTGAAGCTCTTGATTGGTTTTTTGATTATCTGTAATAATAATTCGATCATTCTTTTCATATCGATAGGAATATCTTTCCCATATTATATTTCCAATATAGATACATGATTCTTTTTTTGCTTTTAGAATTCTTTTAGCTTCTTTTGAAATCGAACTTGGTACGGTTTCTTCTTGAGTATGACTGTTGATTTGTAAGATTTCATCATTCTTTACTATCACGGTATAGACACTAGCATCCATAAATCTTGGATTTTTATCTTCTACTGGATGATCCGGTGCAAAGGAATCTTGCTCTTTTGGGGGAATTGGCATTTCTTTCGATGACATACTTATTAAATGATTTTTAATCGTTGTATAGGACTTTATGTAATTCATAGAAAAGAATACGCTTAATATGATGGATATCGATATGGTTAAGATAATAAATATAGTATATTTGATTTTATTATTTAGTTTCTTCATCGTTCACCTCTAATTTATATCCTAATCCTCTACTCACTTTAATGGTTACATTGGCTCCTATTAGTCGTAATTTTTTACGAATAAACGATAGATATACTTCTAAGTTATTGGATTCTATTTCATTGTCCATTCCCCATATTTTTGTATAGATTTGATCTTTGGATATTATTTGATTTTGATTATTCATAAAATACTCTAATAGTTCATATTCTTTTTTTCCTATTTCCATTACTTCGCCGGTTGTTGTACAAGTAATGGTTGTATTCTTTATATTTAGTTGAATGTTTCCAAATTCTAAATAATCTTTCTGTTGAGATTGATTGCTTTTTCTAAGCTGTATGTTTACTCTTGCGACTAATTCTTCCATGTGAAAAGGTTTGGTAATATAGTCGTCAGCTCCTGTTTGAAGACCATTTAATTTATCTTCTAGTTCGGATTTTGCTGTTAGCATGATTACTCGTAAGTCTGGTTCTTCTTCTCTTATTTCTTTTAATATTTCAAAACCATTTTTACTAGGTAACATTACATCTAATAGAATCAAGTCATAGGTCCCATTAAGTGCTTCATATAAGCCCTCTTCGCCATCTTGTTCTATCTTTACTTGATAGTTTTCTTTCTTTAGACGTGTTGCGATAACGTCTGCTAAATTGTATTCATCTTCAATTATTAATACTTTCATATGACCACCTAAATTCATTTTATCTTATAAAGATTAAATGAATATTAAAGATATTATACCATAGAAAAAAGAAGAATTTCTTCTTCTTTAAATGATTTCCTCTTCTTCCTGAATGCTCGCCCTATATATGGATACTAAAGCCAGTGATATTAAGATTCCTCCTATGATATCGGTAATCCAATGAACTCCCGATAAGATTCTACCAACTACTAAGATAATCATTAAGGCGATGGTTGCATAATCGACTATTTTTCTTATTTTTTCATTTTTTATATAATACTTACTTATTAAGATAGAGGATAAGCATATACAAAGTGCTAGCATGGTATGGCTGGATGGATAGGATGGTTCAATGACACCATCTAATATGACAGGTCTACAATTAATAACAACTTTTTCAAAGAAAATATATACTAGACCTACGATTACGTAGAATACTCCTAATGCTATAATTCTTTTATCGACTTTCTTTAGACTTTTCTTCTCTATTAATTGTTTTACTCCTATTAATCCATAGAATGCTACGATTAGAAATGGAATTACTCCTAAATATTTCGTTAGTTGATAGAAAAACATATTTTTTCCAATTAAATTATGGAAAAATCCATTTAGTATTTGCCATCCTACTTTTGTTTTTCCAGGACCAATTGCTCCTACATCTACCCACTTTACTAACAAAGTATATACGATTGCTACTAATAATAAAATAGCGGCTTCTTTCCAGTGTTTTTTTAGTTTTCTCATATTATTCCCTCACTATTCTTTTTCATTCTATCATATTCTTCTTTTCTTGACAATTATTCCTTTTTTATTTTCTTTGAAAGTGTTATAATAAGCAGTACATTTGGAGGAGTTTGTATGATTTCTATTTCAAAAGAAGATTTACAATCTATGGAATGCTTGGGTTCTGGTCTATTTGGCACGGTCTATCGTAAAGACGCTAATACTGCTTTTAAAATCTATCATACTCAGTTATATGATCCTTATGGAAAAATGGTTGAAAATCCTGCTCTTCGCTTTTGCCAAGCCCGTTTAGATCGTTTAAAACATCGAGGTAGAAATCTGCAATATACCGATGTTTGGCAGGACAAAATATATATGGATCATAAATTTGCTGGATTATCTTTTCCTTGTTATGATGGAGATTTATTATTTCAATTAATGCATCAACCATATGATGTGAAAATGCGCCTCGCAAAGGAATATGTACGGAATAGTAAAGAATTAACTTCTCATGGTATTTATCCAATGGATTATAAATTAAATAATGTTATGACGAATGCTGGGGAAGTTAAAATTTTAGATTTGGATGATTTTCATACAAAAGTTCCTATTGTTCCTACTCCTTTTCATAAATCGGCTTGTGTTTTTGGACTACATGAGACCCTTTTGAGTTTTTTTGAAGAGTATGATTATGCTTCTTATGGGATTGCTGTTCGAAATGAATTGATGCGTAAGAGAACGTATGCTGAGGGTAATTATCGAGCTATAGAACAATATTTATCTTCTAAAGAAGAACCGATTAAGTTTCTATTTATTGATTCTGAAAGTGATATAAAAACACTGCAAAATATTTTAACAGAGGAAGATTATCAAGTAATTTATACATTTCCTCGGATGATTCTTCGGGATGATGACTTTTTACTTTTAATTGATCATTATTCGACTTTCGATATATCTCTTTATGATATTTTGTTTTTATGTTATCGAGATTTGTATTTAAATAATTTTCATATGACCGAAGGTTATGAATTACATGAAAAACAACTTATTAAAATAAAATAAAAAAAGTAGAATTTCTACTTTTTTTTTACATTCTTTTATCGTCTACCATTTGCCATGGAGCAAAGTATTTTCCTTCGGTATGACCACTTAAATTAAATTCATAGAATCCAGCACTTCTTAACAAATCTTCTTCTTTTTCTAATACTTTTATAATATTTTTTATAATACTTAGCCATATGAAATCAGGAATATCTTGATAATTCTTTGGGATGAATTCTTGTATTGTTTCTTCCTCTAAACCACATGATTTAAGATACTCAATTCGCTCTTCTCTACTGGCTGGATACTCTTTTGCTGATATTCGATATGTCCGATAATTCTTAAAATTATCGATTGTTATTTTTCGGATATCGGTCCAAGGAATGTTGTACCTTTCGTGGCAACTAATTCCCTTTAACACTTCTCTTCCGTCAAATCCTTTGCCAACGGCATCAATTAGTATCCGGTTACCAAGAGATACTCCTACACTAATTCCGGCTTCTCTTTCATATCTTTCGGTTTTTACTGTATTTAAATCGAATAATATGACAACTCCATTTTTATTCTTATCTTTTATTTTTTCTAGGACTTCTAAGACATTTGGATTCTCTTCTTTTACGGGAATTGACTCCATACATGGCTCGGTTATTGGATTTCCATTTCGGATATGCGTTAGTTCCTTTAATTCTTCTTTATGTTTTTCATAGTCTTCGGCATCTGTAATGATGGCTAGATCATCGACTGGGCTTAGTCCTGGAAAATAGATTTGTATATTTAACATATCTTTCGCTCTATGATATTTTTTTATTTTATCATAATCTTCTTTTCTTTTGATGGAATACATATTATCATCTCCTCTAATATTATAACAAAAAAGAACATTTCTGTTCTTTTAATTGATTTTTAAACCGAGTTCTTTTAATTGTTTTTCATCGACGCTACTAGGACAATCACACATTAAGTCTGATGCGGATGCTGTTTTAGGAAATGCTATTACATCCCGAATGTTTTCCGTTTCGGCTAATAACATTGTTAAACGGTCTAATCCCATGGCAAATCCTCCATGAGGTGGACAACCATATTTTAATGCGTCGACAAAGAAACCAAATTTTTCTTCGATATCTTTTTCTGTTAATTCAAGAGCTTTAAACATAGTTTCTTGGACTTTTTCATCGTGGATACGGATGGATCCACCACCAGCTTCATAACCATTAATAACGATGTCATAGGCTTTACTGTAACAGTGAGCTTTATCCGTTAGTAGTTTATCTACATCTTCATCTTTTGGACTGGTAAATGGATGGTGACATGCCATGTAACGATTTTCTTCTTCACTCCATTCAAAAGATGGGAAATCTACTACCCATAATAATTTATAGTCTCCTTGTTTGATTAAGTTTAAGTCTCTTGCTATTTTACAACGTAAGGCTCCTAAAGAAGTTTTTACTATTTCTTTTTTGCCACTGATAATTAAAACTAAGTCACCTGTTTCAATCTTTAAGTTTTCTTTTAATTCCTTTAATTCTTCCTCTTTTACTACTTTGGCAATAGAACCACTAACTTCTTCTTGGAATTTTAAATAAGCAAGTCCTGGTGCTTTATAGGTTTTTACAAAGTCTGTTAACTTATCTAAATCTTTACGAGAGTATTTTTCAGCAGCGTTTTTTACAACGATGGCATTGATGATTCCGTTCTCTTCTAAGATGGTTTTGAATACGGAAAATTCTGTATTTTTAAAGATACTTGATATATCTTCAATTTCCATTCCAAATCTTAAGTCTGGTTTATCAGAACCATAACGATTGATGGCGTCATCATATTTCATTTTCATTAGAGGTAGTGGTATATCGATTCCTTTTACTTCTTTGAAGATTCTAGCTACTAGTTGTTCTCCTACCTTCATTACTTCTTCTTCGTCTACAAATGACATTTCTACGTCAATTTGCGTGAATTCTGGTTGACGGTCTGCCCGTAAATCCTCATCACGGAAACATTTGGCTATTTGAAAATAGCGTTCAAATCCAGATACCATTAATAATTGTTTATAGATTTGAGGAGATTGTGGTAAGGCATAAAATTTTCCTTTGTTGACTCTACTTGGGACTAGATAATCTCTGGCTCCTTCCGGTGTACTTTTGCATAATACTGGGGTTTCTACTTCCAAAAAATCTAATTCATTAAAGAATTTTCTAGTAGCAAATGTTATTTTATTTCTTATTACAAAGTTTTCTTTTAAATATTCTCTTCTTAAATCTAAATAACGATATTTTAGACGAGTATCTTCTAATGCGGTTGTATCATTTGTAATCATAAAAGGAATATCTTTTGATTTATTGATTAATTCTAATTTTTCTGTTTCTACTTCGATATCTCCTGTTGCCATATTGGCATTTTTACTTTCTCTTTCTACAATGGTTCCTTCTACATGAATGACATATTCACTTTTTAGGGAAGAAGCTAAATCATAGTACTCATTTTCTGGTCTTACTACTACTTGCATAATTCCCGTGCGATTTCTTAAATCAATAAATACTAATCCTCCTAAATTACGAACTCGTGATACCCAACCATTTATGGATACTTTTTCTCCTATGTTTTCTTTTGTGTAATATTTTAGTTTTTCCATATACATCCTTCTTTCTCATAAAAAAACAGTTATTTCCCAAAAGGGACGAATAACTGTTGAATCCGCGGTACCACCCACATTACTATTTTCATAGTCACTTTATTGATAACGGTATTAACCGGATTAATTTCTTAATCAACTCTTAAGTGTCTTCCTATTATCTTCTTTACACATTTTCACCAACCATGTGCTCTCTTGAAAATTGGATAAAAGTACTCCTCTTAATCAACGTTTCTACGTATATTTTAAAACTTTCTTTTTTTCTTGTCAATTTCTTTTTATTCTTTTGATTCCAAAACTATGCTATACTTTATTATAGAGGTGGTTTTATGGGAACAATTACATTTATTTTATTGACAAAACAAAGAAAAAAAATATCCTATGGTTCGATTAAAGTTATCCCCTGTAACGGTAAAAATTTATTATCTATCTTACATAAAGTTCATACCAAGTATGTTGCTTTTATGCGAGATGTTGATATGGTTGATGAACATTATTTTGAAAAAATCTATGAAAAGATTGAAGAAGATTTTGATTGCTGTTTTCTTAACTATGATATTTTATATAAATATCGGGATTCAAAAGAACATAAAATCAATCATAATGAAAAGGAGCTTGCAAAGAACATTCCATTTGTCTTTGATACTATTTGGAGTTATATTTTTCGTACTAAGAAGCTCATAAAAACCTTAGAATTACCTTATTCTCCCTCTCTAAATGATTCCATTGCAAAAATATTTCGAAAACGCTCTTCTATTGGAGATGTTATTTATTATCATCGCCCTGTTTGTGCCTATTTATCTAGAGATAAGAATTATTATATAGATGTTAAAAATCAGCACTATTATAAAAACATTCTTTATATTGCTGATGGGTGTAATTGCGTATTTAATGGTTATGTCAGTTGGGTGTTAAATATTAGTCGTTGTTTTGGCAAGCAATATGATATTACCCTACTTTATGATGAAATATGGGAACCAACTTTGAAGATGTTAGAGAACTATTTTCATTGTGTGAAGCGTAATTATTATGATAATTATGTGTGTGATAGACTTCTTTGTACGTACTCCCATATTTATTATCCTAAAAATATATTTTACTTAGAAAAAAATTTTTTATTTATCCATGGATTAATGGAGGATTTCTCGGATAGTTATGACATATTTTATGATGATATTTATTCCGAATATATTGCTGTTTCGGATATTGCTAGAAAAAAGAGTCAAAAATTCTTTCCTTTTACAACTGTAAAGGCTATTTTAAATCCTTTTCAATTAGATCCTCAATTTGTAAAACCTCATTTACGATTGGTATCCGCTCAACGATATGATTCTTGTAAACGTTTTGATCGAATTGAAAAACTAGCGGCTTGCTTCGATGAATTGGATATTCCTTATACTTGGAATGTGTTTACGGATTATCAAGAAAATACGAATCATAATGGTTTAATCTATCGATCTAGAATCTATAATGTATATCCTTATGTCGAAGATAGTGATTATTTTGTTTTATTAAGTGATACGGAAGCAATGCCCTATTCTATGATTGAGGCTCTTTCTTTACAAACGAAAGTGATTGGTACGCCTCTGGATGCTTTTTATGAACTAGGGGTAAAGGATGGAGAAAATGGCTTTATTATTCCTTTCGAGGCATTTGAGGATGATAATCATTCTACTTTGCTAGAATATGCTAAAAAGATCTATGAAAATAAAGGAAAAGAAATTTCTTACCATTATACGGATTCTTTTTATGCTCCTTACGAAGAAATATTTAAAAAATAAAAGAACGAAATTCGTTCTTTTTTATTGGATTTCAAACATATTTGTTTTTTCTACTTTTGGGTACCAATCTGGGAATTTTACGGTATAGTAATTCATTTCAGATTGTTTTAGACCATCGTAGTAATGTAAACTGTTTTTATTTTTAACGGATACCGCTATGGTAGAATCAAAATAATAGTATTTATCTTCATATTTCACAATATTCCACATGTGTTCTACATTAGAACTTCCTTGTATTACATAAGATTCGATACCAATTTTTTGAAATATAATTTGGCTTGCTTTGGCAAAACCTGCACATACAGCATTTTTCTTTACAAACACGTTATAGATGGATTGATTTTTTGATAGATAGGTAAATATATTATCATAGGTATTATTTTCTCCCATCCAATTATAAACATATAATATTTTTTCTTGATCGGTCATATTTTTTGTTTTTTCTTCAATATTTGCTATTATCTTTTCCGTTCGTAGAAGTCCAATTGTATCTTTGATTGGTAAATGATAGGAATATTGCAACGAAAGCGTTAGTATATGATTATGATATCTCCATCGATATCCTGCATAATTCATAAGTTCTGGATGATCGACGTAAAGTGCACTATTGGCAGTATCAATAAAATCAGAACAATCTACATAATCTTCACAATTATATTCTTCTAAGGGAATTACTTTCCTAATTTGATAGTTTTTGGCCATACTTAGTATTAAGTCATACATTTTTTGATCTTCTTCGGATAAGTAATTATTGTAAATGGAATCATCACTTTTATATAACTCATTTACAAAATGGTTGGATTCTTTTTCGGTGTTTCGATCATAGTCTACGGCTTTTGTGAAATTTTCGTATAGAAAGAAACTAAATACTAATAAAATTATGGTTAAAAATCGATGTTTTTTAAAAAATCTCATTATTCTACCCCCTCATATAAATAATATCCGTGGAAATAGGCAATAAACGGAAATATGAAAAATGGCATTATGAGTCCTAGAAAAGAATACGTTAGATTGGTTTCGTAGCAATCTCCTATCATAAATGGTAAATAAACAATCATTGCGGTTGCGATAAAAGAACGAAAAGGTGAAATAATTAGTAAAATTCCAATTAGAATTAATAGGATTGGTTTTATGTTTAATACTCTTATAAATAAGTAAAAATTTAAGAATGGTATAAATCCTAAAAGCCAATTATAGCCGGCTTTTCCTATAAATCCTGGAATGGATAAATATAAAACAATGCAATATGCAATCACAATAGTTTTTATCATAGTATCACCCTATTCTTATTCTATCATATTTTTTGGTTTCTTCTAGGACATTTTCTATTTTTTATACTATAATGTAAGAGAGGTGTTTTATGAAAAAACTAATTATGGCTTTGTTGCTTTGTGTTTTATTATGTGGTTGCTCTTTTATAAAAGAGGAAAAACCGGTTCCAGAGGAAACAAAGGAGGAAACAATAGAAGTGCCTGAGACTCCCATTGAACCTGTTTATGAGGATTTAAATACTACCCCTATTGGTATTTATCAATTACAAGGAAATACCTTAACTCGATTGTCTAATATACATAAAACGTTAAATGTTGAGGAAGACATTGGCTTGTTTCAAGTATATCCTTCGTGGGAGGATGTAGTCTATTTACAGGATAGTTTTGCAAATCAGTTTTATAATACGTATCAAGAATATAATTCGATTCATCCTATTCAAATTGGCTTTCATTTAGAGTTTACTTTAGCAAATGGAGAAATTATTTCTTATAATATTTTGAATCCTAGTAATGCGATGGATCAATGGGAATATTTGATGAATTATTTATATGATGATTATGCGAATCGAGGAAAAGGCTTTTATTCCCATATAGAAAATGATGAATATAATGAATCTACTTTATTTACGGCTATTAAGCTTCAAAGTAGTTATAGTTGTGCCGATATACATTCTAAAATTGTACTTACCGTATTTACTTATGATAGTGAAGATGATTTTTTAGATGGTATTTATCGTGGTAATAGTCAAGCAACTTTTACGATATGTGTAGATGGTTATGAATGCTAAAAGACACCGGATGGTGTCTTTTTTTTTAGTATGTATATTCACTATTGATTCCAAAATAAGTTTCAAGTGTAATCCAATCTCCATTATTATAAACTGCTTCTGCCAGTTCTTTTCCAACATAACGGAAATGCCATGGTTCATAGATGTATCCTGTTTCTCCTGATTTACCATTTGGATAACGAAGAATAAATCCGTATTTCCAAGCATTCGTTGCTAACCAGATTCCTCCCGGTTGATTTCCGTAGTTTCGATCAATCGCACCAATGTCCATTGCTAGACCTGTTTGATGTTCAGAGTGTCCTGGGCGAGCAGAATAAGTATCTGCTTCGACTTTTCCATCCTGGGCAACATATCGATTGTATAAGTTCTTTTGATAAGTATAAGAACGGAACCCACTTACGATATCAAAGTATACTCCTTCTTGGGCGGCGGCTCCTTGCATTTGTTGAAACGCTTCCCAAACATATCCTAGAATATCTCCTGGATTGTAACTCGATGGTAATGCAAATGTTTTATTCGCAATCATGATTCCATCTATATAGGTAATTCCATTTCTTACGGTTCCATGATGACCATTTGATGTTGTAAAATCTCTATCTGGTGATACATATCCTTCTCTTGGTTGTTCTATTACTACTTTTTTGGTTACTTGTAAGGTAAAAGCTTCTCTTTTTTCATTACCAGAAGAGTCTTTTGCTACATATACAAGATTATACGTACCTGGGGTATTAAAATCATATTCTCCTTCTATTAAAACATCAATTACTTCTTCTGAATTGTCCGTAACGCTAACACCGGATTTTAAATCTAGTTCATTTCCTTCTTCTATGGATAGTGTTGGATTAAAGACAATTACAGGTTCTTCTTTATCTACTATTTCTAGGGAATATTTAATTGTTTTTACTTTATTAAAATAATTTTTAATTTTTAATGTTATTGTTTGTTTTCCTAATTTGGATGTATTTACTGATTTCTTTTTGGTTATTAGAGAACCATTTGTAATTTTTTTGATAGGATCGGTATTGTAAAAGGGTTCATGTATATTAATTATGTTTTCTTTTTTATACTTCACTTTTAATTTTTTACTATCATAAAATAGGTATCCGCCTACTCCTAATCCTATTACCAATAATCCTATAATAAGCAATATTATCCATTTTTTCTTTTTCACTACAACCACCACATTTCTGTTTGATTATATCACTTCTTCCTTTTTTTGAAAAGGCGATTCATGACGAATTACTTCAAACCTTTCTAATTTTATTGTTTCTGAGTCTGTAATTCCAGCTTTTTTTCTTGCAATCGATATTTGTTCTTCCGCTCTGTCTATTCCTTCTAAATCTGGTAGTAATAATCCTTTTTTCCAAGAATTTGAGACAATTACACCATATTTTTTAGGATTTAATTGATCGATATTTTCAATTCTTTCTGGTGTTGTTAAAATATCTACTTTTATTTCTAAATCTGGTAGTTCTTCTTCTCTTATTTCTGGAAATCTTGGATCTTTTGTGGCTGCGGAGATAGCATTTTCTATTATTTCTTCTGCTATATTCTTTCTTATTGGTAGAATCGTTCCAATACAGCCTCTTAATTCTCCTCTTTTATGGATGGAGACAAATACTCCTCTTTTTTGCTCATAAAATTCTTTTGATAAGAATTTAGGAATCGGTAGATGTGTTTGCTTTTTTACAAAATATTCTATGGATTCTTTCGCAAGATTTACATATTCATCTTCTGGATAATAAGACCATATTCCATATCCTACTCCTGTTTTGTCTTCATGAGAATAGAATGTTGGCTTTACTTTTTTATGATTCCATACTCCAGACATAATTGTAAAAGATGGATGACCACACTCTGCACAATCCGATAATAACTTTGCATCATATTCTAACAGTTCATCGAAATTTGCTTTTGTCATGGTATGGATGATTTTTTCTTCATAGATAGGTCCTTCCTCGGTAAATCCATAAGGACCATATTCTTGCAGTTTATGGGATAAATCTCCACTTGCTATAAAAATGACTTTTCGATTTGTGTTATCAATAGCTTTTTTTATGATTTGACCAAATTGAAAGTGATCCTTTAGAGGCAACGCCGATAAACCAATCACAATGATTTTTACTTCTTTTAATTTTTTATGAATAAAGTATAAAGGTACCATAGTCCCATGATCTAACATAATTTCTTTCTCGATGAATCCTGCTGGAAAATTATTTTCTTGAGCAATTCTTTTTATTTCAGTTGCTAGTTCTAAATCTATTTTCTCATCAAATGATACACTACTTGCTCCAAAGTTTTGAAAAGATCCTGTCATTCTTTCTTTGCTGGATATATAGAAGTAATCTTTAAAACATTGCGTATGAGGGGAAGATATAATAATCGTTTCTGGTTTTAATTTTGAAATTTCATTTGCTATTTTTTCATAAGAATCTATTGTTTTTTGAATTTCTATTTCTCTTCCTCTTCCAACTTCTGCTACGATTAGAGGTGGATGTGGTAGTGCAAAGCTTGCTATTATTGACATGCGCTAACCTCCTATTCTTTTTTATTATATCACATATATCTTTTATTTCTTTAATATGTTATAGTATCTATTGTAGGAGTGATAGAATGGATAATATATTTGATAAACAAGTGAAGACATTGACCGCTTTAAGAGAATTCATACGAATTAATTACCCTGCTTTGTATGATGAATTAAAAGCTAAGGAAGAATTGTGGGGTTGGGATGGAAGTTTTAGTATTGCTAAATATCAAATATGGATTGATGAAAATATTCCATTGCAAAGAGACGATTATGCTTCTATTGCAGTTTATTCCTTAGCTTATGGGAAATCCATGGAAGAAATCATTCAATATTTATCTTCACAACAAAAATAGATGAAATCTCATCTATTTTTTTAATGATGATGATGCATTGTAAAGCTTGTATCTTCTTCTATATGACATTCGGTTTCTTCACATACTTCTTCTTCTGTTTCTAAGATAGCGTGTCCTATTTGATGTTCTAATAATTCTTCTCTTATTTTTCTTTTTATTTCTTTACTATCTTTTTCTTTGGTTACAATATGCATAGTAGCATAATTATGAATACCGTCCATACTCCATATATGAATATGGTGAATATCTTCTACTCCTTCTATTTCTAATAGATGTTTTTTTACTTCTTCTATTTCTATATCTTTAGGAGTTTTTTCTAAAAATAGATCTAGTACTTCTTTAAAGTTTCGGATCGAGTGAATTAAGATATAAATGGATACTCCTATACTCATTATTGGATCTAATATTTTGATATCTGTAAAATTCATGATTATGGCACCCACTAATACTACGATCCAACCTAATACATCTTCTAACATATGTAGATTTACGGATTTTTGATTGATAGAATCTCCATCTTTTGTAACATAAGCCGCTAAAAAGTTTAAAATAACCCCAATTACGGCGAAAACAATCATTCCTTGATAATTTACTTCTGTAGGATTAAATAAACGTTTTATGGCACTTATAATGACTAATAAGGATCCTACTAGAAGGATAGTTGTAGTGATTACTCCTCCAAGAACTGAATATCTTCCATAACCATAGGTATATTTATTATCAGCATGCTTTTTACTTTTTCTCTCTAATAAGTATGATATTCCAATGGATAGTGCATCTCCCAAATCATGCACAGAGTCTGATAGGATTGCTACGGAATTGGTAAATATTCCTCCTAGTAATTCTAATATGGAAAATGTAATATTTAATAAAAAGGCTATTAAGATGTTTTTTTCTGTTTTCATATTTCCTCCTACTTTACTCTCTTATTATATCATATTTTTTTCTGTTGATTATCTGTTTATTTATAATAAAAAACACTTTTTATAAAAGTGTTTTCCTTATAAAAACCGATATCCAAGAGATATCATAATCATATACATTATGGTTTTGGGAATCATTAACATCCCTATTTTAGGCTTATCTTTGGCATAGAAAGTAACTGGTAAATAAAATAGAAAACTAAGGAAAATTGATATAGCCATTATGATTCCATAGTTATTTTTTAATGAGAAAAACAGAATTATTTCTAGAATTCCCATAACAGTAAAAACACCATTTCGAATCATTGACATTTTTCTATTTCCACCTTTAAACCAATTGTTTTGTGGCAATAGACATAGTATTATTCTTGCTAGAGAAAGAATCCATATTAGGCATGTAATTATAATTGATATTTCTTTTCCGTATTGTTTTTTCCAAATATAGAATAAAATTATATAAAAAATTGTCATGGTAATAGAAGTTATGATTTTTCCTAAATTCATCCACCACTCTATTCTTTTGGTACTTCCTTTTATGTTTTTTATAATTCTAGGTACTAAGTGAAAAGAATCTCCTACTGCTAGAATTAGCACCAGAGATGCATATAGAACGGCAAGATCTTGTGTTCTACTTTGCAAAAATATAATTCCCGAGATGAATGCAAATAATAAATATCCAATACTAAAGGCAGATTCTCCTATTCGCATTCCTAGTTTATCTTTCATATTGTTTCCCTTTCTCTATTAATAATCTTGCTTTTTCTTTGATTTCTTTTTTATTGGAATATTTTATTATTGTATTTAATATGTCATATAGTTTGGTTTGATCCGATTTTGCTAAACAAAAATATTTTTCTTCTAGGCAACATAGCATTCGATAGACGGAATCCTCTTCTTCTGAATCTAGTACTTCTTCTATTAAATCTATTCCAGCTTCTAATACTGTTTCTTCTAATTTTCCATAGGAAGATGAATATTCTTTGATGCATACTACTTTTTTTATTTCAGAACGATAAAAAATATTTTGAGAGAGCGTAAGACTTTCTTCTCTTCTACCATATTCTAGTTCATTATATTCTTTTCCGTCATAGATTGCGATCCCTTCAAATTGATTTCCTTCTAGATCCTCTAATCTTATTTTTTTATTATCATACCGTTTTATGTTTATATTCATATTAAATACTCTTTCTATTTTTTCTTTTTAATGTTTTTAAGTAGTCTTTTTGAAATTGTGATATTCGGTAACTTTCTAATCCTTTTTGGATGGCTTTATTGTGAGTCCAGCTATCTAATTTATTCTTTTCAAAATAGATAATTGCATGTTCATATTGTTTCGCCAGTGCTGTAGCGAAGTACCATGCTTTCATCATATTTACATAGTATTCTTTAGAAGATATACCACATACCCATTTCAAGTATTCTGGTTTGAAATCATTATCTAGGTAGTGATGCATTAGCATGCCTATCCCAAACCTTACGGTATAAGTTTCGTTGGATTGTAGCCATTGTTTAATCTCTTTAAGCAATTCCTTTTTATGTTTTTTAAAAATTGTCGGCGACATTTGATCACAAGTTGCCCAATTGTCTACATATGGCAAGAAGAAATTTATCTCTTTTATGCATTCTTCATAGTCTTTTATTTCTGATATTAGGAATGCGTGAAGTTGATTTTCATCGAAATATTGATGAGGCAATTTCTTCGTAAACGTTTGATAATCTTCTTTTATCATTTTCTTAGCTAGTTTTCTTAGGTCAGGAGTCCGCACTCCAATCAATGCTTTTTTGTCTATATTGGGAATCAATTTAGCTTGAAAATCTCGATATTTACGATCTTGTAATAGAGTCATTTCATTTAAATATTTCATATTTTTATCTTTCTTTTTCCTCGAAAACTGGAATATCAATAGAATAGTTTTCTAGTATCTTTATACATTCTTCTTTACAATTGATTGGAATGGATATTACTGGATTCATACGATTGCTATCAATAAAAGATATGCTGTATTTGGAAAATAAGACTAGATCCATGTTTTCCCATTTATTTTCTATGGTTAATCCAGTATTATGATTGATTAGACGAATTATTTTATCATCTATATAGAGTTCGGAATTGGAATCTTTTTGGCTCGTTTCTTTGATTATTTTATTTACTTTTTTGTATCGTATTAGAATGATTATGAAACAAATTAATGCAAATACAGTAAATGCGGTTGCGATGGTATTTAGAATTATATAAGATGTGAGATTATTGGTATTCATTCCTCTAAAATTTGGAAAACAAGTTAACGCTATTAATATGGTAATTATAGCGATTAGAATGCCTCGTATTTTTAAGTCTTTTGTTAAAGGAATAATTTTTTTATTCGGATTATTTACTATTTTTTCTTTGAATTGTGCTACATATAGGGCTTCGTCTATATATTCTTTTTTATTGTTTATTTGATTTATTTTTATATTCATTTTCTTTCTCTTTTCTTTTTTTTATTTTTCGTCATCTTTTTCATTTGAAAGGATGACTCCCAAACATACTCCAATACTGATTCCAATGGAAGTCCATAGAACTAGATTTCCTGTTGCTACTCCTATAGCTGTTCCTATGCTAATTCCTAAGCATATACCTATAGCTAAACCATTTGAATTGTCTTTGGCTTCTTTGGTTTGTTTTCTTTTTTTCATTTTTTTAACTCCTAACTATCTTTGGTAATTAAGATGGATTCTATTGTTCCATCGTTGGCTCTAAAATAGGATAAGAGGTAATTCTCCTCTTCTTTTATGCTGGCTAGTATTTCTTCCGTTGTAATGATGATGGCGGAATTACATCTTTCTTCCTCTTGTTTATTGCATGTTTGCCTACCAGAATCGTTCCAGTATTCTATTACTAAGTCTTCTATATTTATTTCGCTAATATAGTCTTTTACTTGGGAACCTGCTATTGTTATTTGGCCTACATAGTATTGATATGTGTTTTCTCCATCTATCGTACAGGATTTATCTTGTTTTGATCCTAGTACTTTTATTTGTAGACTATCTTTGTCCCAATTTATTATCTCAGCTTCAACTGGAGTCATATCATTTCCTTTGAAGACTAAACTATTTTTCTTACTACTATATCCATAGGTATCATAGTATTCTCCTGTAAATGGCATATTGGTTGGTTCACTATCACAATCATATTCATAAAAATGGTTATTATCTCCGAAGGTTAAACAAGAGCAATAATCACTTTTTGTTATAGAATACGTAATATTTTTATACTCTCTTGGAACTTCTTCCTTATATTCCTTAGCACTTAAATTTTCGGATGGTTGATTCAAATATAAACCTGTCGCAATCAAAATGATTCCGACTGTCATGAATAGAATACTTATAATGCTTTTCTTTCCCATACTTCTTCTCCTTTTTTGTTTTCTTTCATAATTTCTATTACTTTTATTTTTCCATTTACTAGTATTTCCTTTATTGGTTTTTTTCCTTTAAAATTTGTTTTTAATTTCCAATAATTCTCTGCTAATTCTAGATTTTTTTCTTTATCAATTGTACCATCAAAACAATTTTCAGCGTCTCCAATAAATTCATTTCCCTCAATTTCTACTTTTACTATTGAGTAAGTTGGTCTTCCTAGTTCTATAAATAAATTATACCATTTTTCGGCTTCTTCTAAGCTATTTGAAACGTATAGGCATGATAGTCTCGAAGGATAGTTTGGATACTTTTTACTTCTTACTTCTTCCAAGGCTAATTCTCTTAGGGCAACTTTTAAATGGTGATCCAACTCAATATTTTTATAATTACTTGGATTTTGATATATGTCATTTACTTTTTCTTTTAAAGCATGAACTCGATTATAGACTCCACTATGATGTTGATTATCAAACTCAATTACTTGTCCTAATTTCATTGGATGATCTGTTACCACATGATAATATTGCTTTTTCATGGTATCTTCTTCTTTCTATTAAAATTTTATCATATTTTATCATTATTATCTATTGAATTCTCTTTTCTTTTTTATATCATAAAAAAAGACTCTATTGAGTCTTTTAATTTGTTTGTTTTTTCGTTATTAAACTGATTCCAATTAATCCTAGAATTGTTGCTAATAAAGTATAGAATAAAGTACTTTCTTTCTTATCTAGTGTTTTAATTCCAGTATGAGGTGGGATAATTTCAATATTGGAATTTGCATTTACAATATTGAATAAAGTTGTCGCAGTTTTATCATCATTAAATACAACTTTTAATGTATGAGTACCTTCTGACAAAGTATTCATATAGTCTTCTGTTAATGTAATAATGGTGCTTCCTGCTTTGGACGTATAGTCTTTTTCTTCTTCTATTAAAGTATCGTCTACATAGACTTCTCCACCATCTTTGAATAAGCTATAATCCGCATCAATTTCGAATTCTGCTTCTTCTCCAACTTGGACTTCTTGATTGGCTCCTTCTATTACTTTATATGTTGTTGGATCTTCTAGTTCTATTTCTAAGACGATTGATGCACCTGTTGAATAGGACATAATTTTATAAATATTTGCACTTGCTCCCTTTATTGTTATATTTAATGAGTCGCTAAGGGAATATTCAAGACTATTACAATATAAATCTACAAGAGCATAATACTTTTGTCCAATTTCAAATGTTCCTATAAAAGGATCTTCAAAATAGTCATTTTCTTCATTATAAGAATCTTTTTCCACCCATTCTAGATATTGTATTTCCATTCCATAGTCTGGATTTACAGTTACTTTAGGTTTGTTCGTTTGTGAATCTGTTTCATAATAACCATATTCATTCATTGGAGTAGTAGTTTCTGATCCAATTTCTGGATTTTCTAATGTAATCTCTACATTATTTACGATTTCTCCCCAGTGAAATCTTAATGTTTCGCCATCACAGAAATCTGCTCCCCAAAGTAATACTCCGTCGGCTATACCTTCTACTTCTCCATCTTTATTAATAATTTCAATTCCTGCAAATCCTTTCCCTTCTGGTGCTTTAAGAAAGTTTTCATTTGCTCCACCTACTGGATAGTTTTCATCTTCTAGTAAAACAATTTTGTCCTTAAATTCTGGACCAGGAATTCCTCCATTTGGATCAATTGTTATGGTATATTCTCTATCACTTATTGGTGTTACTTCTTCTGCATAAACGTTTGTTAGACCAAATAGGGAAAAACATAAAATCATGATGAATAAAGTTTTACTAATTTTCATTATTTTTTCCATAATCTTCCTCCTTGATTCTTATTATAATGTTTTTTTCGATAATGGCAATAGAATTTATTATTTTTATTCATTTAACTATTCCACATTTACTCCTTTATTAAGAGTTCTTTTACATAAGATACTCATACAGTATATTATGATTACATATAATAGAGATGCTAAAACTAATAATATCTTAAATGCATCAGCATCTATACTTACTGTTACTGTTTGAAACAATCCCATTACTGATGAATCAAACAGTCCATATATAAATATTAATGTTAAAACCATGGCTTGAGATACTAAATATAGAATAAATCCAAATAATACAGAATATCCTGTTTTTCCATTATTCTTTTTATTTCCTAAAATAATACCATAAAAGCCACATTGTATGGCATTAAATATTTCTAAGAATACAACCAATAAAAACATTGTTACAAAAAATATTGTATTCATATTTAATCCTATTGTAATATTTTTTATAATATTCGTTATTGCTTGCCAATTTTCTTTTGAATAATACGCTATAAATAAACTTATTATGATTACAATAAAACCTATCAAGAAAAAAATAAAGGATTGGATAAGTTTTGAATTGTATATATCATTTTTAGTAACTGGTAAGGTATGTGTTAAATATGATTCATCCTTATATAATGAACTGCTAAATCTAATCCAACTTCTCATCATAGTATTAATTAATGTATTAGCAAGCATAGCAAACATACAACCTACACTTATTTGTCCTATTATTTTCATTATAACGGATTGCTCTGCTTCAAATAATATTCTAGTAGTGATAGCAAAAAATATTGATAATATATAAAATACAGACATATTTTTAATCATATATTTTAAATCATATTTTAATAATTTACCTAACATTTAAACATCCTCCTAAAGATTTCATCAATAGATGATTTTTCTTTGTTTCTAAGTTTATCAGCATCACTTTGTAAAACAACTTTACCTTTATCTATAAAAATTACCTCGTCTAGTATTCTTTCAATATCCGATATTAAATGTGTTGAAATAATAACGCTAGCATTTTCATTAAAATTAGAAAGTATGGTATCTAGTATATAATCTCTGGTTGCTGGATCTACTCCACCTAATGGTTCATCTAAAATATATAAATCTGCTTTTCTTGACATAACAAGAACTAACTGTACTTTTTCTTGCA
>CAMNHK010000006.1 GCA_946539445.1 uncultured Caryophanales bacterium | reverse complement strand
TATTTCTTGAAAATATTTTTTTCCACAAGGGATAATATCGTTATAAAACAATAAAAAAAAGAGAATTATTCATTCTCTTTTTCTTTTTGTTCTGATTCTTCTGGAATAGAATTATCATCTACATTATCGTCTTCTTTTTCAACCAAAGCTACAGTAGAAACTTTTTGATCATCTTTTAAATTAATAAGTCTAACACCTTGAGTAGCACGCTTCAATGTAGAAACTTGTTCAAGTGGAAGTTTAATTAAAATTCCGCTATTAGTAATAATCATAAGATCTAAATGAGCTTCAGGATTTAAACATTTCAAAGAAGCCATCATACCATTTTTTTCAGTAACATTTAAAGCTTTTACTCCTTTGCTACCACGATGAGTAAGACGATATTCATCAATTACAGTTTGTTTACCATAACCATTTTCAGTGACAATTAGTACATAATGACCAGGTTCTACCACTTCAGCTCCAACAACAATACTATCACCAAGTTCAATTCCTTTTACTCCACTACTGCTTCGTCCCATAGAACGAACCTCATTTTCATCAAATCGAACTAATCTACCATTGCTTGCACCAATGACAATTTCATTTTTTCCACAAGTGCTTTTTACACTGATTAACTCATCATCATCCTTAAGAACAATCGCAATTTTTCCACTTTTACGAATATTATCAAACTCTTCAATTGGTGTACGTTTAACAATACCTTTCTTAGTAGCAAACATTAAATATTTTGTAAATTCATCGTTTTGCTTTATTGAGATTATCGAACTAATGTTCTCATCTTTCTCTAGTGGCAATAAATTAATAATAGGTAAACCTTTAGACTGCCTTGAATATTCAGGAACTTCATAACCTTTCATTCGATAAACTCTACCACGATTAGAAAAGAATAATAAGTAGTCATGAGTTTTCATAGCAATTAAATGTTCTACAAAATCTTCTTCATTGGTAGACATACCTTTAATACCAACCCCACCACGATTTTGAGTTTTATAAGTATCCGTTCTAAGACGTTTAATATATCCATTTTTTGTAAGATTTATAATAATGTCTTCTTCTGGAATAAGAGATTCATCTTCAATATATTCAATGGCTGTCATATCAATACTTGTACGACGATCATCTCCATATTTTTGTTTAATTTCAGTTAATTCATTTTTAATAACTTCTAATATCTTTTCATCACTAGCTAAAATCGCTTTTAACTCAGAAATTAATTGAAGTAAGTCATTTAACTCGTTTTCAACTTTTTCACGCTCTAAGCCCGTTAAACGACGCAATTTCATTTCCAATATAGCATTAGCTTGAACTTCAGATAATCCAAAGCCATTCATCAATCCAGATTTAGCTTCTTCATCAGACTCAGCTCCACGAATAACTTTGATAACAGCATCAATATTATCAAGAGCAATCTTTAATCCCTCTAAAATATGTACTCTTTTTTCAGCAACATCAAGATCAAATCTTGTTCTACGTATAATAACTTCTTTTTGATAATCAATATATTTTGAAATAATATCCTTTAATCCCAAAGTTTTAGGAACTCCTTGATCCAACATCAAGAAAATAATTCCATAAGTCGTTTGAAATTGTGTATGTTTATATAATTTATTTAAAACAACTTGAGCATTTGCATCTCTTTTTAAAGTAATCGTAATCTTAATACCATCTTTTAAATCAGAATGATAATCCGAAATACCATCTATTACTTTATTATGAACAAGTTCAGCTACTTTATTTTTTAATTCTAAAGTATTTACTCCATAAGGAACTTCATCAATTATTATCTGTTGCTTTCCATTTTCTTCTTCAATTCTAGCTCTGCTTCGAATTGTAATAGTTCCTCGACCAGTTTCATAAGCTTTACGAATTCCACTATTACCTAGAATGATAGCTCCGGTTGGAAAATCAGGTCCTTTAATATATTGCATTAACTCATCTAATTCTATATCCGGATTATCAATATAAGCAATACAACCATCTACAACTTCCCGTAAATTATGAGGAGGAATATTGGTAGCCATACCAACAGCAATACCAGTAGTACCATTTACTAAGATATTTGGAAATCTAGAAGGTAATACTTCTGGTTCACGCTCACTTTCATCGAAATTTGGAACAAAATTAACCGTATCTTTATTAATATTTCTTAACAATTCCAAGGAAATCTTTGATAATCTTGATTCTGTATAACGCATAGCAGCAGCCCCATACCCTTCAATATTACCAAAATTACCATGGCCATCAACTAACATATATCGATAAGAAAAGTCTTGAGCCATACGAACCATTGCTTCATAAATAGAAGAATCTCCATGTGGGTGATATTTTCCCATTACATCTCCGACAATTCTCGCACTCTTTTTATGAGGTTTATCAGGAGTATAACCAGATTCATACATTGAATAAAGAATACGTCTATGAACTGGTTTTAAACCATCTCTCAAATCAGGAAGTGCACGAGCAACAATAACACTCATGGAATACTCTAAAAAAGAATCTTGTACTTCTTTTACAATATTATTTTTCTCTAAACGATCCATTCAAAACCCTCCTAAATATCCAAATTTGAAACATAAGTTGCATTCGTTTCAATAAATTCACGACGAGGATCAACTTCCTCACCCATTAATTTAGAGAATACTTCATCAGCCGCAATTGCATCATCTACAGTTATTTGACGCAATACACGCGATTTAATATCCATTGTTGTTGCATTTAATTCTTCAGCATCCATCTCTCCTAAACCTTTCATACGTGTAATCTCATATTTTGTATTAGGAGATAAACTAGCCAAATATTCATCTCTTTCATCTTCATTTAAAACATACTTAATTACTTTTCCATGTTTAATACAAAACAAAGGAGGTTGAGCCGCATAAACATGTCCTGCCTCAACAATAGGACGGAAGAAACGATAAAACAAAGTTAATAATAAAACACGAATATGACTTCCATCAACATCAGCATCTGTCATAATAATAATCTTATGATAACGTAATTTAGATAAGTCAAATTCCTCTCCAATACCTGTACCAAAAGCAGTGATAATAGTACGTATTTCCTCATTTCCTAAAGCACGATCTAAACGAGCTTTTTCAACATTTAAAATTTTTCCACGTAAAGGCAAAATTGCCTGTGTCATAGAATCTCTACCTTTAATGGCAGAACCACCTGCAGAATCTCCCTCGACTAAGAATATTTCAGAAACTGTGGCATCCTTACTCTTACAATCAGATAGTTTTCCATAAAAATTAGTAACATCTAAATCTCCTTTGCGTCGAGTTAATTCACGTGCTTTTTTAGCAGCAACTCTAGCTCTAGAAGCAGTCATAGCTTTATCAACAATAATTCTAGCTTGATCTGGATTTTCTAATAAGAACCTTTCAAAAGCTTCAGAAAATATCTTATCAGCAATACCACGAACTTCGCTATTACCAAGTTTCGTCTTAGTTTGTCCTTCAAATTGTGGGTTAGGATGTTTAACAGAAATAATCATCGTAACACCTTCACGAACATCTTCTCCTGTTAATGGATCATCTTTTTCCTTTAATAGATTATTAGTAGTAGCATATTTATTTAAAATTCTTGTTAATGCACGTCTAACGCCATCTTCATGAGTACCACCTTCAGGTGTAGTAATATTGTTAACAAAAGAGTAAATACTTTCATTATAACTTTCATTATATTGAAGAGCCACTTCTACTTTTATATCATTTTCAGTTCCTTCAACATCTACTATCGTTTCATGAATAGGTCCCTTATTTTTATTAAGCATCTCGACATATTCTACTAAACCACCTTGATAGCAAAAAGTATCTTTCTTATCAGCTTCACGATCATCAAATAAAGAAATGCGTAATCCTTTATTTAAAAAAGCTAATTCCTTTAAACGATTTTTTAAAATATCATAATCAAACACAGTAGTTTCTGTAAAAATTTCATCATCTGGTAAAAAATGAACAGTAGTACCAGTACGATCAGCATCACAAGTATCAATTACTTTTAAATCATCATCAGGATGACCACCATGACTAAATCTTTGATAGTAAACATTTCCATTCTTATAAACACGAACTTCTAGCCAATCGGACAAAGCATTAACAACACTAGCTCCAACACCATGAAGTCCACCAGATACTTTATATCCTCCACCACCAAATTTACCACCAGCATGCAATACAGTATAAACTGTTTCAACAGTACTTTTTCCTGTTTTTGGGTGAATATCAACTGGAATACCACGCCCATCATCTTTAACAATAATACTGTTATCTTTACAAATCGTTACCTCGATATGAGTACAATATCCAGCTAATGCCTCGTCAATCGCATTATCAACAATCTCCCAAACTAAATGATGCAACCCTCTAGAACTTGTAGTACCAATATACATACCAGGACGTTTACGAACTGCTTCCAAACCTTCCAATACTTGTATAGAGGATGAATTATATTCTTTTTCTACTTTTTCTTCATTCATTTTAATACCTACTTTCTTTCAACTATACCGTTAACTACATTAAATACACAGGCATTTTCTAAATATTTTTTTGTTATATTTTTCAAGTCTGTAGTAGTAATAACACTTTGAATATTATCTTCATTAATAATTTTCAATAATTTATTACGTTTTTTTATATCTAATTCACTAAATATATCATCTAAAAGCAAAACGGGACTAGTGCCACAGTAATTATCAAAAATAGGAATTTCTGATAATTTAAAAGATAATATAGCTAGTTTTTGTTGTCCTTGAGATCCATAATATTTCAAATCATGACCATCATATTCAAAATAAAAATCATCTCTGTGTGGACCATATATAGTCATACCATAGTTAAGTTCTTTCATATAATTTTTCTTAAAAGTATATTTCAATTTTTTTCGAATTGTCTCAGAATCATAATCTTCAAATTCAACATTTGGAAGATATTTTACCCAAACTCCATTATCTCCTGATATATCAAAAAAATAATGATTAATATTCACATTAACAGAATCAATATACTCTTTCCTTTTTTGATAAATAAAAACTGCTTTTTCAATTAATTTATCAGTTAAAATATCTAAGTATGTTTTATCTGCTATATTGTTATTAAATAGTATTTTCAAATATTCATTACGAGTTTTTAACAATTTATTATACTCATTATAATATTTAAGATAATCCTTTGAAATCTGAGATAACTGAATATTTAAAAGATTCCTACGAACATTAGGGGATCCTTTAACTATTTCTAAATCATCAGGAGTAAAAATAATGATATTTAAATAAGAAATATAGTCAGCTACTTTTTTTATTTCTGTTTTATTAACTCTTAATTTCTTATAATCTTCCCCTATTTCAATCTCCAATTTAGAAATAATTTTGTCTTTTTTTACAACTCCTGAAATTTTACTTTTGTCTTTACCAAACATTATAATATTGGGACTTACCCCAATACGATGAGATTTAGTAAGTGCTAAAAAAGTAATTCCCTCCAAAATATTAGTCTTACCTTGAGCATTGTTTCCGACAAAAATATTCATTCCATCTCCAAAAGAGATAGTTTGATTAGAATAATTTCTAAAATGAACTAAATTAATTTTACTAATTTTCATTTAAACGCATTTAAAAGACCCATTTAATCACCTATCCCCTAACTCAGTATTCCTATACATACATACTTATTATAGCATATATGGCCTTTAAAAGCACAAAAAAATAGTTAAAATTAACTATTTTTATGATTTCGAAGGATTAAATCTAATCTAGAAGCTCTGGATAGTTGATTTTCCACAGTTCTATAAGAACAATCTAATAATAATTCTTTATTATTATCAAAAATAATTTTAGTATTATTATAATCGATTTTTTCTATTTTTTTCACTCTTTTTAAAGAAATCCAAACACAATCTTCAGCTAAAGGCGAAGTTGTTGGAAAAACAATTAAATTATTACTATCTTCTACAACAATAGGTACTTTATACTCGGCCCCTAAAATATCTCTTGCCCCATTTTTTCTTCCTTCATAAGTACTCCCAAAATAACGACAACTGTTTTCCATTATTTGAAATGGAGTTTTTGGTATAACATAACTTTCTTCATCTTCTAATACTAAACTAGTATTACTATCATTTGGTACAATTGCTAGTGTACCCCTACTTACTTCATAATTCATATATATTCCCCCCTAGAAGCATTTTTTGCTTCTGATAAACTTATATCAAATAAATCTGTCTATTTTTGTCATTTTTTGTTGATAACAATAAATATTTTTATGATTCATTTATATAATATGAAAAAAATAGAAAAATCCACAAAAAAAGAGGAAAAATCCTCTTTTTTTAATAAGTACGAATTGGCAAAACCAATTGCGTTAAAGTCTCATCTTCTTCAGACTTAATAAGAATAGGCTTTATTTCTCCAACAAAATGTAAATCCACATTTTCTGTTGAAAAACTCTTTAGAGCTTCCATCATATATTTAGCACTGAATGATATTTTAATATCTTCCTCATTATTCTTAGAAATAGTCATTTTTTCTTCTACCCTACCTACTTCTACAGAACTACTCTTTAAAATAAGAGAATTTCCATTAGTCTCAAGAGTTACTATATTTTTTTCTTTATCACTTGTTAAAATACTAACACGATCAATTACACTATAGAAATCATTTAAATTTGTATGAATTACTAATAAAGAATCTTCTGGTAATAAATTAGAAGTATTTGGATAAGTACCATTAATAAGACGAGATTCAAATTTTAAACTTCCCGTTTTAAATAAAATCTTATTGTTAAATATATGAAGTTCTACCATTTCCTCATCATCACCAAGTATCTTCATAAATTCAACCAAATTATGACTTGGAATAACAATATTATAATTTTCTTCACTTTCCTTAGATAAAGTCACAACTTTTCTAGCTAAACGATAAGAATCAGTAGAATTACATTCTAAAATATTACCAGCAATATTAAAGTTAATTCCAGTCAAAACAGGTTTACTTTCTTCATTAGAAGAAGCAAAAGCTGTTTGATTAACGATATTTTTAAGAGTACCAGCTAAAATATCTACTTTCTTTTTACTTTCTTCTAATCCAATATTAGGATATTCACTTTCGCTAATACCATTTAAATTAAATTCACTCTTATCCGTATAAATAAGAATTTTTAATTCATCTATTACTTCAATATTAATATATTCATCTGGTAACTTACGAACAATATCTAAAATATATTTTCCTTGAATAACAATACTACCTTCATTTTCAATTTTAAAATCTTCCTCTTTGGTTGATTCAATACATGTTTGAATAGTAATATCATTATCACTAGCTGTTAATGTTAATTTTTTCTTTTTTAATTCAAATTTAATTCCTGCTAAAACGGGAATTAAGTTTTTTGTTGAAATAGCCTTAGCAACTTTTGTTAAAGCATCAAGTAATATTTCTCTTTTAATCGTAAATTTCATTATTTATTCCTTCTTTCTTATAAATTATTCCTATTATAAATGTGGAAAAAGTTTATAAAACTATTATTCCTTTATATTTCAAAGATTTAACTAACAATTTCTTGTGGAAAAAATCACTTTTTTGTCGAATTATTGAACAACCCCTATATCTTTCTTTAATTTTTCGATGATATTAGCTAAATCTTTATTTTCTTTTATTTCATTTTCAATTTTTTCAACGGAATGCATAACTGTAGAATGATCTTTTCCGCCAAATTCGATTCCAATTTTAGGAAAAGACTCTGTCGTCATACTCCGACACAGATACATAGCAATTTGTCTTGGTTGTGATATATTAGCACTTCTTTTTTTACTACGTATATCTTCCACAGATATTTGAAAGTATTCTGAAACAATTCTTTGAATACGATGAATATCATTTTTTTCACCCATTCCCTTACTGACAGAATCTTTTAAAGCTTCTATTGCCAAATCTAAAGTAATCTCTTTTCCACCCCAAATGGCGGAATAAGCAAGAAGCCTTGTTACAGAGCCTTCTAACTGTCTTACATCCGGTCCAATATTATTAGCAATATATTCAATTACTTCATCAGGAATATCTTGCTCTAAATTACCACCAACAATCTTCTTTTTTAAAATTTCCTTTTTTAATGCAAAATCAGGTGGATAAATATTAACCTGTAATCCCCAATTAAAACGTGTTCGTAGGCGCTCTTCTAATAGTTTTAAATCATTCGGAGACCGATCAGATGAAATAATAATCTGTTTACTATCATTATATAGATTATTAAATGTATGAAAGAATTCTTCCTGTGATTTAGAGGCACCCCCTAAAAACTGAATATCATCTATTAATAAAACATCTATATTTCTATATTTATCTTTAAAAAAATCAACATAGTTAAAGTTAGTACCATTTTCATCTTTTCGATTAACTTTAACAAAATCATCTTTAAACTGTTCACTAGTTACATATAATACTCTTTTATTGGAATTACTTATAATATAATTACCAATTGCATGCATTAAATGGGTTTTTCCTAATCCACTATTACCATACAAAAATAACGGATTATACATATTACCTGGATTTTCAGCAACACTTAATGCGGCTGCATGAGCAAATTTATTACTATTTCCAACAATAAAATTATCAAAGGTATAATGAGATATTAGATTATTATGAATCACTTCTGAATAGTTTTTTTCTTCTCTAGAATTAAGAATATTTTTTTCTTCAATTTCCTTTTCTTTCTCTTTTTCTTCTTCAATATCTTCTGCTAATAAAAAACGTAATTCATAATTAATTCCACTAATTTCATATAGTTTAGAAATAATAAGATTTGAATAATTATCCGCTAAATGGTTTTTATAAATAGGCATAGGAACAATAATATAAGCCTTGCCATCTTTTATCTTATAAAGTTTTGTTTCGGAAAACCAAGTATTATAAGAGATAGAGGATAATTCGTCTTTAATTTGGTCTAAAAACTTTGTCCAAAGGACTTCTTCATTCATTCCACCATCTCCCCACAAGATTAAAAACATACACCCTATTCTAAATGAAAAAATTCAAAAAATAAACCCCTAATTTTAAGAAATTTTTTTTCATATAAAAAGGCTATTTTCTCTAAGAATATTCTACAAAAAACTGTGAAAAAAAGAAACAATTTTTCATAAAAAAAAGTTTTCCACCAATTTTCAACAATTTTTTCAACAACTTAAATATATATAAAATAATGATAAAAGAGAGTTTTCCACATTTTCCACAAATTTTTTTTCACACCTACCCTATTCTTTATCCACAAGTATGTGGATAATGTGAATAATCACCAAAAAGAAGATTAGATTTCACTTTTTCATTGACAAATCAACAATCTTATTATTATAATAATGTAGATTTATGTCTGGAGGTGGAACAATGAAAAGAACGTATCAACCAAATAATCACAAGAAAACAAAAAGATTAGGTTTTTTCGCACGTAAAAAAACAAATATTTTAAATCGTCGTCGTCGTAAAGGACGTAAAAGTCTTTGTAAATAAAAAATCCGCTGCTAAACAGTGGTTTTTTACTCTAAAGGAATGATATTATGAGAAAATTATATATAGTTAAAACTACACGAGATTTTGAAAATATTATAAAAAATGGAACATGCAAAAAAAATCATTTTTATGTAATACACTCAAAAGCTAATAATTTACCTTATGATAGATATGGAATATCTGTCAGTAAGAAACTAGGAAACGCTGTATTTCGTAATACATATAAAAGAAAAATACGCTCTATAATAGATAATTACAAAAAACTATATATAAATAATAAAGATTATATTATAATATTAAGAAAAGAAGCAATTGAACAACCATTTGAAATACTTGAAAAGGAATTTTTTGCTTTGATGAACAAATAATAAGAAAGGAATAAGTGAATGAAAAAAAAGAATAACAAAATAAAAATAATAGTTATACTGTTCTTATTATTAATCACAACGGGTTGTACAAAAACTTTAACAGATAGCAATAATAAAGCAGTAAAGAACGAAAAAACAGGACAAACATTAACTGCTAATATATTATGTAAACCAACTAATAAAGATACAACAGCTATTTATGAAAAATACAATGTTAAACTAGATAAACTACCAGAATGTAAAGATTTTAAGATTAATTCTGGTAAATATGAAGGTTTATGGAATAGTTTTTTTGTAAAACCCCTAGCCTATTTCTTACTATCACTTGGAAAATTAGTTAAGAATTATGGTTTATCGGTTATTATAATCAGTTTAATTATCCGATTAATAGCATTTCCAGTAACAAAGAAGACAGCTATGCAATCGGAATTAATGAAAAAAGCACAACCTGAAATTAATAAAATTCAAAAAAAATATGCAAATAAACAAGATCAAGAATCAATGGTAAAACAAAATCAAGAATTAATGGCTGTTTATAAAAAATATAATATTAATCCTATGGGAGGATGCTTATTTGCCTTCTTACAATTACCAATTTTTATAGCTTTCTTTGAGGCAGTACAAAGAACGCCTGTAATCTTTGAAGATAGATTTTTAGGATTGCAATTAGGAACAACTCCAGCGGTAGGAATTACAACTTCTGTATTTTACGCCTATTTAATATTAATGATATTGATTGCAGCAACTACATTCTTCTCATTTAAAATGAATGCAGCAGGTAACATGGATGATCCAAATATGAAAATGATGCCAATGATGATGTCTGGAATGATAATTGTAACAGCAATCTTTATGCCAACTGGATTAGGAATATATTGGGTAACATCTAATTTATTTACAATCGTTCAAAATTATTTAGTGAAAAGGAGTAAAAAAGTAAATGGAAAAGCATAATTACATTGGAAAAACCAAGGAAGAAGCTATTCAATTAGCAAAAGAAGAATTACAAGAGGTTGAAGAAAATTTATTTATAAAAGAATTAGAAACAACAAAAGGTGGTCTTTTTAAAAGTAAAAAAGTAGAAATACAAGTAATTGAAAAAAGAGAAGTAATAAAAGAAATCAAAGACTACTTAGTAAGAATCTTAAAAGCAATGGGATACAATGTAAACATTGAAATTAAAAACAAAGAGGAAGTTCCAAAGTATATTATATTCTCTGATAATGATGCTTTATTAATTGGTAAAAATGGAAAAAATCTTAAAGCATTATCTACAATAGTTAGTCAATATTTAAATAAAGAACTAGGAAGAACTTATAAATTCATAATCGATGTAAATGAATATAAAGAAAAAAGAGAAAAATCTTTAGAAAGACTAGCAAAAAGAATTGCTCGTGAAGTTGCAACGACAAAGGTAGAAGTTAAATTAGACTCTATGAATTCATATGAAAGAAGAATCATTCACAATATTCTAACAAACAACAAACATGTCTATACAGAAAGTGAAGGCGAAGAACCAAACCGTTGTGTAGTAATTAAACCAAAAGAAGATTAATCTTCTTTTTTTTTACACAATTTACACATTTATAAATCACTTTAAATCAATTATAGAAAAAAGAAATGATAAAATTATAATAATATGGAGTAATATGGAAAAAAATATGCTATAATATTTCCGAAAAAAGGAGGGATACCATGAACGATACAATATGTGCCATTGCAACATCTCAAGGAATAGGTTCTATTTCTATTATTAGAATAAGTGGTGAAGAATCAATTGACATCGTAAATAAAATCTTCAAAGGAAAAGATTTATCAAAAGTAGATACTCATACCATTCATTATGGCCACATAATAGATGGAGAGGAAAACATCGATGAAGTCCTTGTTACAATTATGAAAGAACCACGTACTTATACAAAAGAAAATATTGTAGAAATCAATACACATGGTGGTATTGCTCCTACAAATCGTGTATTAGAATTATTATTGGAAAATGGATGTCGATTAGCAGAACCAGGTGAATTTACGAAAAGAGCCTTTCTAAATGGAAGAATTGATTTATTAGAAGCAGAAGCAGTAATGGATATGATTGATGCTAAAACAGAAGTTCAAAGAAAAATGGCATTAAATCAAATAGATGGAAAAACCTCTGATTTAATTAATGAATTAAGAAGTGATATGGTACAAATTATTTCAAATATTAATGTAAATATAGACTATCCAGAATATGATGATGTAGATATAATCACAAATGATGTTTTAATTCCAAAAATAACAAAATTAAGAGAAAGAATCCAAAGAATCTTAAAAGAATCTGAAAATGGAAAAATCATTAAAGATGGAATTAAGACAGTAATAGTAGGAAGACCAAATGTTGGAAAAAGTTCTTTATTAAATGCTTTATTGCAAGAAGATAAAGCCATCGTTACTGATATAGCAGGAACAACAAGAGATATTGTAGAAGGACAAATTTCCATCAATGGAATACTTTTAAACATGATAGATACTGCAGGAATTCGTGAAACAGAAGATATTATAGAAGCAATTGGAGTAGAAAAAAGTAGAAAAAGTATGGAAGAAGCAGATTTAATACTCTTAATGATCAATAATAATGAAGAATTATCTGAAGATATCCTTGATTTAATAAAAGAAATGAAAGAAAAAAAGTACTTAGTTCTAATTAATAAAATAGATTTAGAAACCAAATTAGATAAAACACAATTACCAGTAGATTCATCTAAAGTAATAGAACTTAGTATTTTAGAAAATAAAGGAATAGAAGAATTAAAAAGAAAAATAGAGGAATTATTTAATATACACGAAATAGAAACAAAAGATCCAACTTATCTAAGTAACTCCAGAAGTATTAGTATCTTAAAGAAATGTCTAAAAAGAGTAGAAGAAATCGAGGAATCTATCAAAAATAATATGCCAATTGATATGATTGAGCTAGATATTAAGAATATATGGGAAGAACTAGGAACCATTAATGGAACAACATATGAAGAAGAATTATTGGATGAAATGTTTTCAAGATTTTGTTTAGGTAAATAAAAAAGAGGGTGAAATAATGGTAGAAATAATTATAGTAGGTGGCGGACATGCAGGGTGTGAAGCAGCTTATGCATCTGCTAAAAAAGGACATAAAACCCTTTTAATTACAAGTAACTTAAATAATATTGCCGATATGCCATGTAATCCACATATTGGAGGAAGTGCCAAAGGAATCGTTGTTAGAGAAATTGACGCTCTAGGCGGAATAATGGGAAAAGTAGCTGATAAAACTCATCTACAAATAAAAATGTTAAATAGTGCCAAAGGCCCTGCCGTACAATCATTAAGAGCACAAGGAGATAAAGTAGCTTATCCAAAAGAAATGATGAATACACTAAAGTCTCTTGAAAACTTAGAAATAAAAGAGGCAATGGTAGAAGATTTGATAGTAGAAAATCAAAAAGTAAAAGGTGTAATCCTAGAAAATGGGGAAAAAATAGAATCAAAAATAGTAATTCTTACAACAGGAACATATTTAAAAGCAGATATTTTAGTAGGGAACACCAGAACGAGACAAGGTCCTCATGGCGAAAGACCATCATTGTTTTTAAGTGATAAATTGAGAAATTATGGTTTCCAAATAAAGCGATTAAAAACAGGAACTCCGCAAAGAATTGATCGTAAAACCATTGATTTTTCAAAGACGCGAGTAGAACCAGGAGATAACAAATATCTAACATTTAGTTTTGATTTAGAACCACAATATAAAATAGAAGATCAAATTCCATGTCATTTAACCTATACAACAGAAGAAACCCATAGAATTATAAGAGAAAATTTAAATAAATCATCTATGTATGGAGCTCTTGATGATATAGAAGGAATAGGTCCTAGATATTGTCCATCAATTGAAGATAAAGTCGTTAGATTTAGTGATAAAGAAAGACATCAATTATTTATAGAACCAGAGAGTCGCTATTATGATGATATGTATTTACAAGGTTTTTCAACATCTATGCCACCAGAAATACAAGAAAAAATGGTTCACAGTTTACCTGGTTTTGAACATGCCAAAATACTAAAATATGGTTATGCAATAGAGTATGATGCTATATATCCAACCCAATTAAAAGCGTCATTAGAAACAAAAATATTAGAAAATTTATTCACAGCAGGACAAATTAATGGAACAAGTGGATATGAAGAAGCCGCTTGTCAGGGTTTAATGGCTGGAATAAATGCAAGTTTAAAAATAGAAGGAAAAGAACCTCTAGTCTTAAAAAGAAATGAAGCATATATTGGGGTATTAATTGATGATTTAATAACAAAAGGAATAAGAGATCCATACCGATTATTAACTAGTCGTGCAGAATTTAGATTGTTATTAAGAAGTGATAATGCAGATCAGAGATTAAGAAAATATGGATATGAAGTCGGATTGATTAGTGAAGAACAAATGCAAAAACTAACTAAGAAAGAAAATAGCATTCAAGAATGTTTAGAGTGGTTAAAAGAGAATAAACTAAAAATTACAAATGATGTAAAACAAGTATTTTTAGAAAAGAATATACCTTTACCAACCGCAACAATGACATTAGAACAATTATTAAAACGACCAGAAATTACAGTAGAGTTTTTAGAAAACTTTATTACATTTCCATATACAGATGAAGTAAAAGAACAAGTAGAAATCTATTTAAAGTATGAAGGATATATTCAAAAAGCCTATAAAGAAGCCGAAAAAATGTTGAAATTAGAGAAAAAACAAATTCCGAATGACATTGACTACGATAAAGTAAACAATATTGCTTCCGAAGCAAGACAAAAACTAAAAGAAGTAAGGCCAACGACGATTGCCCAAGCAATAAGAATAAGTGGAGTAAATCCATCTGATATTTCAATCTTGTCAGTATATTTAAAAAAGGAGTATGGAAAAGATGAATAAAGAAGAATTTGAAAAAGAATTAAAAAATCTATCCATAACTTTATCAGCAGAACAAAAAGAATTATTAGATCACTTTTATCACATAATGTTAGAATGGAATAGCAAAATGAATTTGACGAGAATTACAGAGGAAAAAGAAGTTTACTTGAAACATTTTTATGATAGTTTAACAGTATCAAAAGTAGTAGATTTAACAAAAGTAAAGACTTTGTGTGATGTAGGAACAGGAGCAGGATTTCCAGGAATTGTATTAAAAATTGTATTTCCGAATATAAAAATAACTCTAATTGATTCCCTTCAAAAACGAGTGAACTATTTAAATGAAGTTATTAAAGAATTGGGTTTAAAAGAAATAGAAGCAATTCATATTAGAGGGGAAGAATACAAAGGGCAATTTGATGTAGTAACCTCAAGAGCTGTTGCGAATATCGAAAAACTAGTAGGATATACAATGCATTTAGTATCAAAAAACGGAGTATTTATTGCTATGAAAGGAAATATAGAAGAGGAATTAACAGAAAACGTAAAACAAAAATTAAATAAAAAATATAGCATCGTTCAAATAGAATCTTTTCATCTTCCAATAGAGAATAGTAAACGAAATCTAGTTGTCATAAAAAATAAATAAAGTATGAATAATCATACTTTTTTTGTGAAAAAAAGTTGAAAGTAATAGAAATTTCGAGTATAATGCTAGTATAGGGAAAATAAGAGAATAAAGTGAGGGAGCGCTATGTATCCAGATGCTAGAGATGAAGTTGTACAATTATATTTAGATGATATTATTCCAAATCGTTTCCAACCAAGAGAAGTATTTGATGAAAAAGCATTAAAAGAACTTGCGGTTTCTATCAAAGAACATGGAGTAATTCAACCGATTATTGTACGAAGTGTAAATGGAAAATATGAAATTATTGCTGGAGAAAGAAGATATAAAGCTTCCGCATTAGCAGGATTAACAAAAATACCAGCAATCATAAGAAATTTAGATGACAAAGAAAGTTCCAAAGTAGCTCTTCTAGAGAATTTACAAAGGAAAAATTTAAATCCAATCGAAGAGGCAAGAACTTATCAAAAAATATTAGAAATAGATCAATTAACACAAGAAGAACTTGCAAAAACAATGGGAAAGAGTCAATCGGCAGTAGCCAATAAAATAAGATTACTTTCTCTTCCTGAAGAAGTTCAAAATGCTTTATTAAAAGAACAAATTTCAGAAAGACACGCAAGAACATTATTAAATATTCCGGATTCTATAGGACAACGAGAAATGTTAAAAAAGATAATTGATAACAAAATGAGTGTTAGAGCCTTAGAAGAGGAAATAAAGAAAGAATCTCCATCGGTGTCAGTGGTTGAAAAAGACGAAGAGGAAGAACCAGAAGAATTATTCGCATCAACCAATGCATTTGTAAATAATAGTCCATTAGTTCCTACGGCAGAATTACCAAAGGAACAAACAAATTATGGAAAAGTAACAATAGCACCGCCAGAAGGAGAGGAAAATAACATGGGAAAATTTATTAATTATGGAGAAATTGATAAAGAAGAACGTGAAGCAGCAGACATTGATATCCTAAATATGCCACCTGCAGCCTCAACTTCTCTTGATATTAAAGATGTTAAATCCAAAACAGCTGATATAAATATGAATAAAGGAGGAGCAGATCTTGATAACCTATTAAATTTAGGAAATCCAACATCCTCTAAACCAACCACTCAATTTATTACACCAGCTGAAAAAATTGTTAAAACCGATCCAGGAGAAGAAAGAATATCACATTCTTCTGATTATTTCAGAACAGCCGATTTCTCATCCATTGAAGTACCAAATGGAATAATAAATCCAATAGGGAACAGCATGTTTTTATCACAACCAGATATGAATAACACGAATCCAAATAGTTTATTAAGTCTTGCATCAACCGATACCCCAGTACCAAATGATGTAAAATACACAGTAGATCAAGCAACACAAAAAATAAAAAACTTAATAGAAGATTTAAAAAATCATGGAATTAATGTTAATACAGATGAGATGAATTTTGAAAAATCATATCAAATAATTATTAAAATAAATAAAAACGATAACTAAAAGTAGATTTTCTTGAAAAAGTCTACTTTTTTTTGGAAAATCATTTCAAAAAAAAACATTATTTGGTACAATAATTAAGTAATATGGAAAATGGGTGATTAGATGGGAAAGGTTATATCATTAGTAAATCAAAAAGGTGGAGTTGGTAAAACCACAACTAGCATCAATCTTTCTGCATCATTAGCAGTATTAGGAAAAAAAGTATTATTAATTGACCTAGATCCTCAGGGAAATACAACTACTGGTGTAGGAATTAATAAAGGAGAAATAGAACGAAGTATCTATGATGTATTAATTGGAGAATGTAATATAACAGAAGCAATGGTAAAAACAAAGTACAAAGATTTATATGTTTTACCAGCTTCTATTAATTTAGCAGGGTTAGAATATGACTTAGAAGAAAAAAGTCGTTCCGAAAAGGGATTTCAAAAAGGCGAACAATTAAAAATTCGTATGATGGATATACGAGATAGTTTTGATTATATCATTTTAGATTGTCCACCATCATTAGGTATTATAACAACCAATGCACTAACAGCTTCAAATTCTGTAATAATACCAGTTCAATGTGAATTCTTTGCTCTTGAAGGTATTACTCAATTACTAAAAACAATTATGTTAGCTCAAAAGAGTTTAAATCCAACATTAGACATAGAAGGAGTTTTACTAACTATGTTGGATTCCAGAACAAATTTAGGATTTGAAGTAGTAGAAGATATTCGTAAATTCTTTAAAGAAAAAGTATATAATACGATTATTCCAAGATTGGTAAGATTAACAGAAGCACCTTCACATGGAGAACCAATTATAGTTTACGATCCAAAGAGTAGAGGATCAGAAGCATATTTGAATCTAGCAAAGGAAGTGATTGAGAGAAATGAATCAAAATAATATAGAAGAATCAGGAATTCCAAAAAGAAAAGCATTAGGAAGAGGACTAGAAGAATTATTTTCAAACGAAGTACTTGACTACAGCACTGTCGAAAAAAGTATTTTAACAGAAACAAACAAAGACGAAATCGTAATGTTACCTTTAGAAGAGTTGAGAAGTAACCCATATCAGCCAAGAAAGGTTTTTGATGAGGAAGCTTTACAAGAATTAGCATCTTCGATTAAAGAACATGGGGTTTTTCAACCTATTATTGCCAAAAAATCCATTCATGGATATGAAATTATAGCAGGTGAAAGAAGAGTAAAAGCCTCTAAATTAGCAGGATTAAAAGAAATTCCAGCGATTATTCGTAATTTCAATGATACTCAAATGATGGAAATTGCTCTTTTAGAAAACCTTCAAAGAGAAGATTTAAATGCAATCGAAGAAGCAACCGCTTATCATAAACTTCAAGAAACTCTAAGTCTAACACAAGAAGAATTAGCAAAAAGATTAGGTAAAAGTAGAAGTCATATTACGAATATGCTTGGCTTATTAACACTACCAGCGAGTATTCAAGAAGATGTTAGCAATAAGAAAATAAGTATGGGTCATGCTAGAGCATTAAGTAAACTAGATAACGCTGAGGAACAAAGAAAACTAGCAGATCAAATTATTAGAGATGGTATGAGTGTGCGTGAGTTAGAAATAATCGCCCAACAACCAACTATTATAAAGACGAATCCACAACGTTCTAGAATCAAAGAAACAAATGAGTATTCTTACTTACAAAATGAATTAAGTGAAAAACTAGGAACAAAAGTAGTAGTTCGTAAAAATAAAATTGAAATTAGTTTTGTAAATAATAATGATTTAAATCGATTATTAGAAATTATGAACATTGAGGTAGGTAGATAATATGGTAGTTAAGCTATTTAATTTCAAATTAGACTTAATGCTAATTATTGTACCAATCATTTATATCATTATTGGTATAGTATGTTTTCAAATAATAAAAAGAATTATTACAAGAGCAACCAGTGGCAAAAGAGTACTAAAAGCGACTCAAAAACAAAGAATTGAAACATTAAGAACCTTGATTATTAATATAATCAAGTATCTTACCGTAATTTTTGTATTACTAGGAATTTTATCTGTTTTTGGAATTAATGTTAAATCTATTCTAGCCGGACTAGGAATAGGAACCGCTATAATAGGTTTGGCTTTTCAAGATTTAGCCAAAGATTTAATAGCAGGATTCTCCATTATCACAGAAGGGGAATATGAAATAGGAGATACGATTGAAATTGACGGATTTATGGGAGAAGTAGTTTTTATAGGTCTAAGAACTACAAGAATTCGCAATTTTAAGGGAGCAACAAAGATCATTGCCAATCATTATATGGATAATGTTATTAATTATAGCAATAATAATTCTTTAGCTGTGGTAGATGTATCCATAGCTTATGAATGTAAAGAAGAATTAATAGAAGAAACATTAGAAAAACTATTTAAAAAGCTAAATGGAAAAATACCAGAAGCAACCAAAGAACTTGAATTATGGGGAGTAAATGAACTAGCAGACTCTGGAGTTGTATATCGAGTAGTCGTAGAAACAAAACCTATGAAACAGTTTGCAACCGAAAGATTTTTAAGAAAAGAAATCAAAAAAGCCTTTGATGAAGCTGGTATTAAAATTCCTTATACACAAATCGAGGTGCACAATGGAAAATAAAAATTATGAATTAGGATCTATCGTTATAATGAAAAAACAACATCCCTGTGGAGCTAACGAATGGGAAATTGTACGAGTAGGAGCTGACATCAAAATTAGATGTGTCAACTGTGGTAGAACCGTACTAATTCCTAGAATTGATTTTAATAAAAAATTAAAAAAGGTTATAGGATAGAAAGGATTACATATGAAGGATAAAAGAAAATTAAAATTAAAAAAATTTTATTTTCATCCTATTACAATATTTTTACTACTTACAATACTAACAATTCTATTAAGTTGGATCTTGTCTATTTTTCAAACTCAAGCAACTTATAATACAGTTAATGTAAATACAAATGAATTAGAACCAACTTTAATTACAGTAGAAAATTTATTGTCATTTGATGGAATTAAATGGATGATTAGTAATGCCGCTAAAAACTTTCTAAGTTTTGGACCTTTAGGAATGTTATTATTATCTTTAATAGGAATTACAATAGCCGAAGGATCAGGTTTTATTGAGACATTAACAAAGAGACATTTAAGTAAAATACCGAAAAATACATTTACTTTTTTCTTAATCTTTATTGCAACCATATCATCATTAATTAATGAAGTAGGATATGCCATTTTAATACCATTGGCAGCTCTAATATATTTCATTAATAATCGTAATCCAATATTAGGAATTGTAACTGCATTTTGTGGAGTTTCCTTTGGATATGGAGTATCCATCTTTATAGGATCTATGGAAGTTTCGTTAATGAATTATACCCGAAATGCAGCTCGATTAATAGACGAATCTGCTCATATTGCTTTATCTTGTAACTTAATATTTATTATAGTTGCAAGTATAATATTATCCTTAGTAGGAACGGTAATCATTGAAAGAATTATTGCTCCAAAAATTGGAAAATATAAAAAAGAGGATGAATTCTCAAAAACAGAGCAGTATCGTGTGATTAACTTAGAAGAAGAAGAACAAAAGGAAATTGAACGAGAAAGATATGAAAAGAAAGGTTTACGCTTTGCATTAGTAGTATCTATCATAATATTGTTAATATTTATTTATTCTCTAATTCCAAACTTACCAGGCTCTGGAATGCTACTAGATATGAATGAAAATACGTATTTGAAGCAATTGTTTGGAGACAACGCTTATTTCCAAGACGGATTTACTTATTTAGTTTCACTAGTATTTATCCTAGCAGGAATTGCCTATGGAATTGGAAGTAAATCAATTAAAAATGATAAAGAAATAATTGAAAATGCCAGTAAAAAATTCTCCAATTTAGGAAGTATGTTCTTTTTAATATTTGCAGTATCACAATTTATCGCAGTATTTAGAAAGAGTAATATTGGAATGGTAGTAGCCTCTTGGTTAGCTAATCTATTATCCATATTATCTTTAAATGGTATACCATTAATTATTATTTCATTATTATTAATTGCCATCGCAAACTTCTTATTAACATCACCAGCAAGTAAGTGGATGATTTTCTCACCAATCGTAGTACCAACATTTATGCAAGCAAATATTTCTCCGCAATTTGCTCAAATTGTGATGAGAGCAGGAGATTCTATGACAAAAGGATTTACGCCATTACTTGCTTCCTTTGTCATTTATATAGGATATCTTAATATATATAATTTGTACAAAGATAAACCCTATACAATTAAAAATTCATTGAAATTAATATCTCCTTACTTTTTGTTAATATCAGCCGCTTGGATACTAATAATAGTAGGATGGTATATAATTGGACTACCAATTGGTCCAGGAGTATTTCCAACATTATAAAAACACCATTTTGGTGTTTTTTTTGATAGAAAAGATGATATAATATACAAAGAAAAGAGGGATATTATGAGTTTAACAGCCGGAATTGTAGGGCTTCCCAATGTAGGAAAGTCAACTCTATTTAATGCGATAACCAATCAAAAAATATTAGCAGAAAACTATCCATTTGCAACCATCGAACCAAATGTTGGAGTAGTAACGGTACCAGATGAAAGAATCGATAAATTAAATGAAATGTATAATCCAGAACGTTTAATTCCAACCGCTTATGAGTTTACCGATATTGCTGGATTAGTAAAAGGAGCTTCCCAAGGAGAAGGATTAGGTAATAAATTCTTATCACACATCCGTGAAACCGATGCTATAGTAGAAGTAGTAAGATGTTTCGATGATGGAAAGATTATCCATGTAGAAGGAAGCATTGATCCGATTCGTGATATAGAAACCATTAATCTTGAATTAGCTATTGCTGATTTAGATGTCATTAATAATCGTTTAGAAAGAGTAGCAAAAAAAGCAAGAACAACCAAAGATAAAGATGATATATTAGAATCAGAAGTACTAGAAAAATGCAAAAAGGCTCTTGAAGAAAATAAACCATTAAGACAATTAGAATTAACCGAAGAGGAAAAGAAAATCATCAAATCTTACAGTTTTTTAACCTTAAAACCAATTATCTATCTTGCTAATATCAAGGAAAGTGAATTAGGAAAAGAAGACAATGAATATGTTCAAAAAGTAAAAGAATATGCCAGTAAAGAAAATGCCAGAGTCGTTAGTCTTTGTGCCAAAGTAGAAGAAGAATTATCAGAATTAGATCCGGAAGATAAAAAAGAAATGTTAGAGGGACTAGGACTAGACGGCAGTGGATTAGATAAATTAATTAAAGCAACTTATGATATTTTAGGACTAGCCACTTATTTTACGGTAGGAAAAGATGAAGTAAGAGCTTGGACCTTTAGAAAAGGAATGAATGCCAAACAATGTGCAGGAATCATCCATACCGATTTTGAAAAAGGTTTTATTCGTGCCGAAGTTATGTCTTATGAAGATTTAATCGAATGTGGATCCGAAATAAAAGTAAAAGAAGCAGGAAAAGCACGATTAGAAGGAAAAGATTACTTAATGCAAGATGGAGATATTTGTCACTTTAGATTTAACGTATAGAAGAAGAGAAACTCTTCTTTTTTTTTATAATCTTTGATAAAATACTACTAGAATAGGTGGAAAAGATATGTTTAAAAAATTATTTGAAATCACATACAAAAAGAGAAATTTTTTATTACTAGCTACAGAAGAACACCGTATAACATTTTTAGAGATAGATAAAGATGGAAATTTAAAATATCCTGAATACTCAGATTTTATAGAATTATACGAAATATATAATAATCATGATATAAAATATGAAGAAAAAACAGTAAAATACAAGGAAAAAGTAAATTGGAAAGGAATGCTTTTATCTGTAATAGTTAGTACTGGTATTTATGGAGGAGCCATAAATCTAGTCCTTCGTCCAAATACTAGAAGTTTAGAATTAATAGGACAAACGATTACTCAAGAAGTGTATAGCAATCGATCAGATCTTTCTACTTATTATGAGGATGAGGTAACTAGAGAGGATGTTATTAATGCAATTCAAAATAATCCAAACATAGAGGATTACTACAAAGAAATTGCGATTAGAGTAATGGACGCCAATATAGCTCAAGATCCAAACATCAATTTAAGAATTTATTATGAAAATATGAATGATTTAAAAATAACAATTGTTCCAAGAATTTCTCTTCGTTCATGGTTGAATAGTGATTACGCTGGATGGTTTGATTCATTAAAATGTGAAATATCCCTACAAGAAGAATACGCCAAAAATGAAAATGTAGTAGCTCATGAATTAAATCATGCCATGTATTGCTTATACACCCATAATGAAGATCATGTAATTAGACTAAATGAAGACCATGGGGACTCCTTAATGGAAGCCATGACAAACAGAATTATAGAGAATGAATTTGGATATCATGGGTCCTATGAAATTCAACAAAAAGTATTAGATTTTTTGATGAACTGTGCAGATGAATTTGATTATAGTACATACAACAAATATGGGATTAGTGCATTAATAGAAGAATTAAAAGAAAAATATCCTGAAGTGGATATTGATTATATAGTGGACTATATGGATGCAATGACAAAAACATATCACCATTCAGAAATGATACAAATGAAAACAAAGAACTATAACTTTATTATGAATGAATTATTAAAATTAGCCAAAGCAAACATTAATGTTGATAATCCATATGATGAATTTGAAAGATTTCTGGAATTAATCAGTAAAGAAGAAGATATTCACACAATAGAACAGTATTTTCGAGAATATAATCAAGTATTACAAGAAAAAGGCATAGCAATTGCGAATACTTATGAAATGTATCAAATGATATTGAAAAAAGATGTAAGAGAATTTTTTAAAGGGAAAACCGATGAAGAAAAAAAAGAACTACTAGATAAAATATTCAATGAATTACGAAATAATATAAATAGAGAAAAACTATATTCTAATTTTTATTTATTCGATTCGATACTTAGTAAAGTAGATTATGGAAGTTATAGCACTTTAGAAGATTATAGAAGAAGGTATGATGAACAAATCGTAAAAAATGGATATTTGACCGCCGAACAAATTGGACAAATTCGTAGTATGGTAGGAATTGCTAAAGACGGAGACTCTTTATATTGGGTTTACAAACGCGGGGACGTATTTGATGGTGTTTTCCAAAATAGAAGTTTTAAAATGATAGCGATAGATGGAAATTTTGACTTTGTTACCGATAATGAATCCGGTTTAATAGTAGATGGTGAAATTAACAATATTTTATTTGATTATAGTAATTTTTTTGAAATGGACCAAGATAGATTATTAACACTTATCGCCAACAATCCAGAATTAGAAGAATTCTATAAAAATGACAATAAGAAAGCCCTTATAGAACAACTACATATATTTGATGACACTATATATAATACTTTTGAAAATGGAGAAAAAGCTTTTGATACAATAACACCAGACATGACAGTAGAAATAGGTTTTGATGAAAATAAAGAAATCGGTTTAATATTAAGAGACAAAGATCACGTAATCTACGGAACTTGTCAAAGATTTTCATCCATTCCGGTAAAAATTCCCTATCAAATATATTCCAATTTAGTAGAAAGAATGAGCACTCAAGGTTATACAACCATAGAGTCAATTATATCGCCTGAATACTTCAAAAAAATAAGAACGGATTTTTTGGAATATTTATTACCATCTGTATATGTAAATTATGTAGAAGAAAAAGATGAAAATAATGAGGGTAAAAAGAAAGCCCAATATGATTTTCGTGAACCAACTATTGTTAAAATCGATGAAAATACATACACCTCAAGAGATATCTATGTATATATAGATTTTGAAAAAACAAAGGAAGATATCTTAGAAAGAATAACTTTACATATTCCTGGGGAAAATATTTTTCTAGGAAACTACAGCGACATGTCATATCGAGGTAAGTATCTTCTAAATAATTTATTCTTAGACGAGCTATTTGAAGAATTAGGGATACAACCAACTTATGATAACGTATACGAATATTCAAGAGAAGAACTAATAAATACAATTACATCGATTCTATTTAGTGATAATGAAATAATAGAAGAAAAAAGCATAAAAAAATAGGCATAAAGCCTATTTTTATTTTTCTGTAATAGTGTATTCTCCCTCTAAAGGTTTTACAACATTGTTATAAGCATCTTCAAAACTAGCATACGCATAAATATAAGAAGATTGCTCACTATTTAAATAATATTCAGGTGCTGGGTTTTTTGGATTGGCTAAGCTAAACGAAACACTTTTTTCAACATCTTCAAACACAACAGGAACATAAACTGTATGTTGATCAGATTGGTTAAAGAAATTATGATAGATAACTCTATAAATAGAAATAACTCGATTAGAACCTTCTTTATAAGCAACATAGATTTTCTCTAATCTAGGATCACCCGTTTTTTGGTAAGAGTAAGTTGTATCACTTCTACCAACAACAGATTGATTTAAAGTACTAATGCAACGATGACCAATACTTTCAAGGTTATCATTCGTTAATTCACTAGCATTTTCAAGAAGTTTTTCTCCCTCATCTTCTTCCGTAATATCTTCAATAAATTCATTTCCAGATTCAAAAGAGGAAGTATTATTACGGAATCCAAATATCATTGTAAGAATAACAGCTAAAATAATAACAAAAGCAACTATAAATGGTATAAAGAAAGCAATTTGGAATGGTTTATGAATTTTATCATAAATCAGATTAAACTTATCAACATCGTTTAAATCCCTTTCTATTTCAAAACTTCGCTTGCAATAAGTACAATTACAACTTTTTGCATTTTCATCAAATTCTAAATTTGCTCCACAATTTGGACATTTTTTTTCAATTAATCTCATATTATCACCTATATTGATTATATCATAAAGTACAAGAAAAAAAAGACCATAATTTTAAGAAAAAATCTAGACAATTAAACTTGAATTTGTTATAATACCTTCGAGTATTTTGAATACTCCTTGCTATCATGAGATAGCCGATAAGTCCAAAAGGAGGTGTCAAGAATGAATAAGTATGAAATTATGTTCATTGTTAGACCAGATATGGAAGAAGCTGAAATCAAAAAAACAGCAGACGCTATGAAAAAGGTTTTAACAGATGCTAAAGCAAAAGTATTAGAAGAAAAAGCTATGGGACAAAGAGAATTAGCTTACGAAATTAGAAAATTTAATACTGGATATTATTATTTGTTCGTAGTAGAAGCTGACAAAGCAGCTGAACAAGAATTTAATCGTGTTGCTAGAATCAACGAAAGCTTACTTCGTCACTTAATCGTAAAAGTAGAAGACTAAGAGAAAAGAGGTAAAAAATGAATAAAGTAGTTTTAATAGGAAGATTAACAAGAGATCCAGAATTACGTTACACAGGTAATAATACACCAGTAGCTACATTCACATTAGCAGTAAATAGACCATTTTCAAATCAACAGGGAGAAAGAGAAGCAGATTTTATTAATATTGTAGTTTGGAGAAAACAAGCTGAAAATGTTAAAAATTTTGTAACTCAAGGAAGCCAAGTTGCTGTAGAAGGAAGAATTCAAACTAGATCATATGATGATGCAAATGGTCAAAAAAGATATGTTACAGAAGTTATTGCCGATAACGTTGAATTTTTAGGATCAAAGAATTCCTCAACAAACTCAAATGAATCAAAAGGTTCAAGTAAAGGTAAATCTGAACCAACCCCATATGATTTTGGTGATATGCCAGAACCTAAGGGAACAGACGTAGATAGTAATCCATTTGCTGATTTTGGATCAAGCATCGAAATTAGCGACGATGAATTACCATTCTAGAAAAAGGAGGAAAAAACATGGCAGAATTCAATCGTAGAAAGAAAAAAGTGTGTATGATGTGTGCTGGTAAAACAGTTGATTATAAAGACGTTGAAACTTTAAAGAAGTTTACAAACGAAAAAGGTAAAATTGTTCCAAGACGTGTAACTGGAACATGTGCCTTACATCAAAGACACGTATCAAAACAAGTTAAAAGAGCTCGTGCTATTGCACTTATGCCTTATTCAAGATAGAATGCACTTGCATTCTATTTTTTTGCTTAACGTCAAGTGGTAAAAAAAGTCAGTGAGAATTTGACCAAAATAAAAAATATATGCTACAATAGAATTGTCTAAAAGATATAGAGTTTTTAAAACCGACTAAGTAACGATACGGGAATTCGGAACAAGTCAACCGGTGTTGAATGCCTTTTCACTGATTAGGACTCCTAAAGGTTGAGTATGAATACCCACCTGCAATACGCGGGTTTTATCGTCTCTTCCTTTAGACATTTTTTTTGCCATAAAATCGTAGTTTTACTACGTTTTTTTGTTCTTTTCTTTTATTAGACAAAAATAGGAAACTATTATATAATAAAAGTGGAAATTTAGAGGAGGAACTATGAGTATAATCAAAGAACGTAAAAAATGGAATAAAGCAGTTCACGGTGCAAAGAATATATTTTTAATGGCTCATAAAGACCTAGATCTAGATGCATTAGGTAGTTCGATAGGAATGTACTTAATATTAAAACGTCGAAAAAAGAAGTGTTTCTTAATTATAGATGATAAAGAACATGAACCGGGCGTTGAAAAAGTACTTCGAGAATTAGATGGATGTATTAGCATTGTAAAAAGTGAAAATATAGATGAATATCTTCATCCAAATAAGAAAAACAATCTTTTGATCATACTAGATACTAATAAAACAGAATTAGTTCAAAGCACAGAAGTATTAAATAAGATTGATAAGAAGTTAATAATAGATCACCATGAATTAGGAAAAACAACCATTGAAAATGCCGAAATCATAAACGATACTAAAGTTTCGAGTACCTGTGAAATGATTGCAAATTTAATAGAATACTATGACGTAGAAATTGATTCTTACTATGCAACTATATTACTATCAGGAATTGTATTAGATACGAATAATTACACATTGAATACAACTGCCGAAACATTTTATGTATCTTATTATTTAGCATCTCTAGGAGCAAGTGCCAAAAAAGTACAGTATTTATTAAAACAAGATATTAAAGAATATACAGAAAGACAAAAATTAATGTCTGATATTGAAACAATAGATGGTAAGATTGCTATTACAAAAGCCACTCCTTCCACAAAATATAGAAGAGAAGATTTGGCAAAAGTAGCCGATACATTATTATTCTTTAATAATATAGAAGCTTCCTTCGTAATTGGAAGAATTGGCAAAGACACCATTGGAATAAGTGCTAGAAGTCTAGGAAACTATGATATTATGAAAGTTTTAGAAAAGCTAGGTGGAGGCGGAGATGCATTCAATGGAGCTGCTAAGTTTGAAAATAAAACAATTAGTAAAGTAGAACAAGAACTTAAAAAAGCAATTAAAGAAGAAGGAGAATAATATGGAAGTAATTTTTATCAAGGATTTAAAAAATCAAGGTAAAAAGGGGCAAATAAAAAACGTTAAAGATGGATACGCTGAAAACTTTTTAATAAAAAATGGCTATGCCGTTAAAAAGACCAAAGAAAATCTTTCAAAACTAAATCATGAGTTAGCTAAAAAAGAAAAAGAAGATGCTGAAAATAAAAAGTTAGCAGAACAAATGAAGGAAAAATTAGCAAAAGAAACGTTAGAGTTTACGGTAAAAACCGGTGCCGATGATAGAGTTTTTGGAAGCATTAGCGTAAAACAAATAAAAGAAGGATTAGAAAAAAAGGGATATTCAATCGAGAAAAATAAAATAGATTTAGAAGAATCAATCTCATCATTAGGATTTCACAACGTAAAATTAAATCTACATCCAGATGTAGTAGCAACTATAAAAGTACATGTAATAAAATAGAGGTGATAATATGCCAGCCAAAGTATTACCAAACAATCTTGAGGCAGAAGAATCCGTTTTAGGAGCATGTTTTTTATCAAAATATGCTCTTCAAAAAGCAATAGAAAATTTAACACCAGAATCTTTTTATAGTGAAAAAAATGGAAAAATATTTTCCACAATGGCGAATCTATCAGAAGAAAAGACGCCAATAGACATAACGACCGTAACTAGTTATTTAAAAAAGAAAAATGAATTAAATGAAGTGGGAGGAGTAGAGTACTTAACAGAAGTACTAAACTATGTTCCAACGGCTAGTAATATTGATTATTATATACAAACGGTTGAAGAGGCTCATATCTTAAGAAGTTTGATTGAAACCGCAACGGATATTGCCTCAGAAGGATATCGAACAGATGAAAGTGTAAATGAAATACTAGATAATTCGGAAAAGAAAATCCTAAATATCGTTAAAAATCGTAAATCAAGCGAATTTAGAAGTATTAGAGATGTGCTAGCAAAAACCCAATCCGATCTAGAAAGATTATCAGAAAATAAAGGAGAAATTACCGGTCTCTCAACGGGATGGTATGATTTTGATCGACTTACAACAGGATTGCATCCAAATGAATTTATTATTATTGCTGCAAGACCAGCTATGGGAAAAACAGCCTTTGCCTTAAATCTAGCAACTCATGTGGCTATTACCCAAGACAAATCAGTAGCATTATTTAACTTAGAGATGAGTGCAGAGCAACTGGCTATGCGTATATTATCGTCTCTTGGCCAAATTGAAGGAATCAAATTAAGAACTGGAAACTTAATGAATCAAGACTGGAAAAGAATTAATGAAGCGGTGTCTCAATTATCGAATACAAACTTAGTAATCGATGATACCCCTGGAATCACAATTGGCGAAATTCGTGCCAAATGTAGGAGACTAGCCAGTAGTGAAAAAGGATTATCTTTAGTAGTAATCGATTACTTACAATTGATATCAGGAGGAAAGAACTACGGTGCCAACCGACAACAAGAAGTATCCGATATTTCCCGTAGCCTTAAAACTCTTGCCATGGAATTAGGAGTACCAGTAATAGCACTTTCCCAATTATCTCGTGGAGTAGAAGGAAGAGAAGACAAACGACCATTGATGAGCGACTTAAGAGAGTCTGGTTCAATTGAACAAGATGCCGATATTGTAATGTTCCTATATCGAGACGATTACTACAACAAAGAATCGCGTACAGAAGATAATAATAGTTTAAGTGAATTAATTATTGGAAAACATCGTAATGGCCCAACCGCAACGATAGAATTATTATTTAAAAAGAATACTTCGACCTTCGTGAATTTAAGAAAGGATCGAAATATGGAGGGGATACCAAGTGAATAAAAAAGGAAAATTGATAATTCCAATATTAATGGTTATATCTTTGATTGCCTCAACCGGATTTACCAGTTTTAATGCAAATCCAAAAACGGTATATCGAGTATACTTAAAAGGAAAATCCATTGGAATTATTGAATCAAAACAATCTTTTGAAGAGTACATTGATAAAAAACAAGAAGAAATAAAGAAAAAATATAATGTCGAGAAAGTATATGTCCCATCCGATTTGGACATTGAAAAAGAAATAACATTTGAAACAAATATAAAAACAAACAAAGAAATATATGATGAAATAAAAGATATTTCTCCTTTTACAATTAATGGATACATCATTAAAATAAAAGGATTAGATACAACAGATGCAGAAGGAAATAAAGTAAAAGGAAAGACACAGACCTTATATGTATTAAACAAGGAAATATTTACAAATTCTATTGAAAAAACAGTAAAGTCCTTTATTGACCCAGTAGATTATGAGAACTTTGCAAATGATTCTCAAAAAGCAATAGAAGATACTGGAAAATATATTGAAAATATTTACATAAAAAATAAGATAACAATCAAAAAGTCAAGAATTCCCGTTGATAAAACCATTTATCAAACCGAGGAAGAATTAAGTAAGTATCTTCTTTTTGGAACAACTGATCCACAGGCAACCTATGTAATTCAAGATGGGGATACCATTAATGAAGTAGCCTTCAACAACAAGATTTCAGTAGAAGAGTTTTTAATCGCTAATCCTGACTTGCAAGATGAAAAGGCCTTGTTATCAGCAGGCCAAGTAGTAACACTAGGCATATTAAAACCACAATTTAGTGTAGTAGAAGAATCAGAAGTAGTAACAAGAGAAGAGCAAAATTATACGACAGAAACTAGATATGATAATGATCAATTTGTTGGATATGAAGAAGTAATTCAACCTGGAGTAAAAGGTGAAAACAGGATGACATATTATATTCAAAAAGTAAATGGCGAAAATGTTAACATGGTTAACACAGCCAAAGAAGTAATTCGAGAACCAATTACCGAAATCATCGTAAAAGGTGGAAAACAAAATTACTATTATGGTGGAGGTTATGGAAGCCTTATTATTACCAAAGGTCAATGGGGATGGCCTGCATCTTGTGCGAATATTTCATCACCATTTGGTTGGCGTTGGGGAGTTCTTCATGATGGAACCGATATTGCCGGATGTGGATATGGATCTAATATATTTGCAGCCCAAGCTGGAACTGTTATTATATCATCAACAAAGAGTGACAATGGAGAATATATAGTAATAGATCACCATAATGGATTCTATTCGATGTATGCTCATCTATGTTGGGGATGTCGATATGTAAATGTAGGGGATTACGTTGAAAAAGGACAAGTCATTGGTGGAATGGGACAAACAGGAGCCGCTACAGGAGTTCACTTACACTATGCCATTTGGCAAGGTGGAGCACCATATACAGGTGGAAGTAGAGCTTTAGATGCGATGATGTTTTATTAGAATGAAAGTAAAAACAATTGCCAGTGGATCAAAAGGAAACTGTACGATTGTGTTATGCGAAGACACCAACTTAATAATAGATATGGGAATTTCCTACTTAACTTTAAAAAGAAGTTTAGAAGAAAATTCTCTTTCTTTTAACAATTTTTCAGGAATTCTAATAACACATTGTCATAATGACCACATAAAAGGATTAGCATCCTTAGTAAAAAATACCCATTTAAAAGTATACATTCCAGAAGGAATGTATGAAAGTCTAAAAGAAGTAGTCCCATATCCAAAATGCATTTTTATAGAAGATAAATTTCAAATAAACGATGTTGAAATAGAATTAATCCATACTTCTCATGATGCTCCATCATCGGTAGGTTTTATTATCACATACAAAGAAAAAAGCTTAGTATATGTGACCGACACAGGATACATAAATAGAAAATTCTTAGAAAAAATGGTAAATAAAGATGCCTATATTATTGAGAGCAATCATGATGAAGTAATGCTTATGAATGGACCCTATCCTAGATTCTTAAAAGAAAGAGTAATTAGTGATAGTGGTCACTTATCCAATAAAACAACAGCAAAATATTTAAAGAAAATTATTGGACCAAAAACAAAAAACATATTATTAGCTCATTTAAGTGAACATAATAATACAGAAGAAAAGGCCTTAGAAGAAACAAGAAATGCCATTGGGGAAGATATTACATTAGGAATTGCCAAACAATATGAAGAAAGCCCAATGATAGAGGTATAAATATGATAAGAATTATTACAGTCGGAAGTCTAAAAGAAAAATACCTACAAGACGCAGTCGATGAATATAAGAAAAGACTTCAAAAATATACCAATTTAGAAATAATTGAAGTAAAAGATGAAGGTTTAGTAGAAAAAGAAAAAGCAATGAAATTAGAAGAAGAAAGAATTAGAAAACACCTTCCTGATAAGTCTTATTTCATAACGCTAGAAATAGAAGGAAAAGAAATTTCATCGGAAGATTTCGCAAACTTACTCGATAAAACAACAATGGAAAATAGCAATATTACCTTCCTAATAGGAGGAAGTTATGGAATATCTGATTCTTTAAAAAAAGAAGCAAACTATCATTTATCTTTTTCAAAAATGACTTTTCCTCATCAATTGTTTCGAGTTTTACTTTTAGAACAAATATATAGAGCTTTTAAAATCAACAATAATGAAAGCTATCATAAATAGGAGAAATATATGATTGGTAATAAATGGGATGAATACTTAAAAGAAGAATATCAAAAAGAATACTTTCAAAAACTAATGGATTTCATAAAAAAAGAATATAAAGAAAAAACAATCTACCCAAAACAAAATGAAGTATTTAATGCATTTCGATATACTAGCTTAGAAGAAGTAAAAGTAGTAATTTTGGGGCAAGATCCTTACCATGGAGAAAATCAAGCAGAAGGGCTTTCCTTCTCTGTAAGCAATCAAGTATTGAAACCACCATCCTTACAAAATATATTTAAAGAGCTAGAAAGTGACTTAGGAATCCCTTTTCCGGAAGCTAATTCACTCAAACCGTGGGCAAAACAAGGAGTCCTTTTGTTAAATTCTGTACTTACCGTAGAAGAACATAAACCAACATCTCATAAGGATAAAGGCTGGGAAATATTTACAGATGATATTATAAAGATTATCAATCAAAAAAAAGACCCAGTAGTATTTATACTATGGGGTGCCTATGCGAGAAGTAAAAAGAGTTTAATAACCAATCCAAATCACTTGATTATTGAGTCTGCTCACCCATCTCCTTTTTCCGCTAGAAATGGCTTCTTTGGAAGCAAACCATTTTCTAGAACTAATGAATTTTTAAAAAGTCACAATCAAAAAGAAATTGATTGGAGAGTCGAATAAAAAAATCCACAAATATCTGTGGATTTTTTATTTTCCTTGTGCTTGAACAGCTGTAATCGCAACTACACCAACAATGTCATCTGCACTACAGCCTCTACTTAAATCATTAATAGGAGATGCCATACCTTGTGTAATCGGTCCATATGCTTCCGCTTTTGCTAAACGTTGAACTAATTTATATCCAATATTTCCCGCATCTAAATCAGGAAATATCAAGACATTTGCTTTACCTGCCACTTTACTATCAGGAGCTTTTGACTCGGCAACAGAAGGAACAATAGCGGCATCTAACTGTAACTCACCATCTAATAAAATGGAAGGATATTTTTCTTTCGCAATATGTACGGCATTAACCACTTTATCAACATCTGCATGTTTGGCACTTCCCATAGTAGAATGAGAAAGAAAAGCAACAATTGGAGTTTTTTGAACAAGTAATTCAAAACTATCAGCACTACTTGCTGCTATCGCTGCTAATTTCTCACTATCTGGATTTTGTTCAAGTCCAGAATCTGCAAAAATGAAAGTACCATCTTCTCCATATTTGCAATCAGGCACAACCATTAAGAAAAAGGCTGATACCAATTCTGCATTAGGAGCAGTTTTAACAATTTGTAATGCTGGACGTAATGTATTGGAAGTTGAATGACAGGCTCCAGAAACAGCTCCATCAGCCATACCCATTTTAACAAGCATACATGCATAGTACATATAATCTTCTAGTAACAATCTTCTAGCTTCCTCGATAGTCATTCCTTTTTCTTTACGAAGTTCATATAGTTTTTGTACTAATTCCTCTGTTAATTCATCCGTTTCTGGATGAATAATTTTAGCTTTGGATAAATCACAACCAACAGAATTCTCTTCAATTTCCTTTTCATTACCAATTAAAATTAGATTTGCTATTCCCTCTTGAAGGATTATATCGGCCGCAATCATAGTTCTACGATCCATTGTTTCTGGTAATACAATTGTCTTTTTAACTTGTTTTGCTCTTTCTTTAACACTTTCAATAAAATTCATAAATACTCCTACTTTTGATTTAATATTTCAAATATTTCTCTTTTTTCATTATTATAAAAATCTTTTTTAGAATATCTTCGAAGCCATGCAATAATTTTGGAAGGGAAAGATACAACTAATTTATTAAATTCTACAACTGTATCATTATAAAATTTAATAGCTCCAATAATATTTTCTTCATTGTTATTAAGTTGTTCCAAAATAGCACATAATGATTCACTTTTAAATAATTTTTCATTCTCATCTAAAACCTTAAATAAATCATTATATACTTTTTTAAGGGCTAAATGAGTTTCAAAATTGTTTTTATCATCATAAGATTCCTCTAACTCTTCCATAAATTCTTCTAACTTGAGTTCTTTTTTAATAATGGGACGAGTACGCTCTAGCAATCCCTTTTTATTATGTAAGTAAATATCAATATCTTCTTCTGCTTTATCAATTTTAATAATAGCTAATTGAAACTTATTATCATAAATTACAAAGAGAAAAGACAAAAATGAAATAACAACAATGACTCCTAAAATAGCCTCTAACATCTAACCACCTCATACTATATAAATTATAGCAAATTCCAAACTTCATTACAACCAAACAAGAAAAAAATTATTGAATCGGAATTTCATCAAAAACAGGATCTTCCATTCGAGGTTCTGTTCCTCTTAAATAGTACATTACTTTGGTGTTTTTTTGAGGATCATCCATCGGTTTTCCAGAGATTGGTTCCACAAGCATAGCAACAACGTTTTTTGGTTTCTCATACCATCCATCTTCTTCTCCAACATCTTTTTCAATCTCTTCAATGGTGTGAAACCATATATTTTGAGCATATTTATAGTCTTTGGTAGTCAATTCTTGATTATCATCATTTCCAACCCATACAGCACAAACCACATTTTTATTAAAGCCAATATTCCAATTATCACTTTGAGTTGTTCCACTTTTTAGAGCATATTTATGCTTTAATTTACCGGCTAAACCGATAGCTGTTGGATAATTATAATCAATAAAAGCAGAATCATAAGTAGAAGTAAGTAATTGATTTAGAATAAAAACCAAACTTGGATTTAAAACAAGTTCTTTTTCATCGTGAGCTTCATATAATACATTACCATAACCATCAACCACTTTCCGGATAAAGTGAGGTTTTACCTTATATCCAAGATTTGCAAAAGCTGAATATCCAGCAGCCATATGCAAAATATTAATTTCATTTGTGCCCAGTGGAAGAGAGGGAACTTCTTCCAGTTTTTCTGTAATTCCAACTCTTCTAGCGGTTTGAATCAAAGAGTCATACCCTAGAAACATATGAGTTTTAACCGCATAAATATTTTCACTATAAGCAATAGCCGTTGCCATAGAAATAGGTTTATTTCCATACTTATTATTATAATTAACAGGAGAATAGAATTGTCCATTTTCCATTGGAAACGAAGTAGGTTCACTGATAAAGGCAGAACTAGATGTAAAACCATTTTCCAAGGCAGAATAGTAAAGAAAAGGCTTCATAGTAGAACCAACCTGTCGATAAGAAAAAATAGCTCGATTATAAGAAGATTGATTATAGTCTCTACCACCAATCAAAGCATACACTCCGCCAGAATTAGGATCCATAACCACACTCGCAACTTCTAAAGAAGAGTCATCAGGAAATGTATTTTTTACATTTTCTTCCAATATTTTTTGATACTCCGCATCAAAAGTAGTATATATTTTTAAACCATTTCCTTCACTATAATTATTAGGAATACTAGAAATTGTTTTTAACTCATTCATAACAGCGTCTTGATAATAAGAAATATTACTAGACATCTCTTTTTGATCTTCTACCATAAAAACCAATTCTTCTTCATAAGCCTTGTCCATTTCTTCTTGAGTAATAATATGTGAACGTACTAAATTATTCAAAACAAGCCATTGTCGTTTCTTGGCATTATCTAGATGTAACAAAGGAGAGTAATTAGTAGGAGATTTAGGAATTCCGGTTAATAAAGAAGCTTCTGCTAAAGATAATTCACTAGCACTCTTCCCAAAATAGAATTTACTAGCGTTTTCAATTCCATATTTACCATGTCCATAATTAATCGTATTTAAATAACCTTCTAATATTTCATCTTTGCTATAATTTGCTTCAATTCTAAGAGTATACCAAGCTTCTTCCCACTTTCTCCTCCAAGTTTTATCAAAATCTAAAAATAAGTTTTTAGCATATTGTTGAGTAATGGTAGATGCTCCCTGACTCATATCATGATATCGAATATTAATATACATAGCCTTCAGAATTCTCAAAAAATCAAATCCAAAATGGTGATAAAAATTCTTATCTTCCGTATAAATAGTAGCTTGAATTAAAGAATCACTAATTTGATCTAAAGACACCCATTCCTTTGCTTCACTTCCTTGAAAGAAAATAATATCATTTGAATCATACAAAGAAATATTATTAGCACTGTTAATAGTCAGTTTGGGAGACAACTTAACATATAAAAATACTCCACCAATCACTAACAAAAGAAAAATAAGAATGAATTTGCATCCTTTCCACATAATTTTCCATACTTTCATAGGTCCCTCCGTCCTTATTAGTATTTTAAAATATCGCGAAAATATGTATAAAATAATGAAAGAATGTGTTATAATCAAGTCATTGATTTGGAGTAGGTGGTAATATGCCAAAATGTAACATAAAAGTTCGAATACAAAATAGCGAAATAGATCAAACAACAGAAGTAAAGGCTATTTTTCAAGACAATAGAATTAAATATAAAGAAGAAGATAATACATTCGTTACATTTGACTATGAAAACAACTGCTTAATAAGAGAAAATCAAAATCTCCGGATGCGGTACCACTTTAATGAAAAGGAAGGAATAATAGAAGCTAAAGAATATAATAGAGAATTAAAAGTACAATTAAATACCAAAAAAATAGAACGAAATGGGAAAAATATAGAAATACATTTTGATGTAGAAGAAAGTCCATTTCTTTATAAAATAGAGGAGATCATATGAGTATTATTAAGAATTTAGAAACCGAAATAAAAGAAATTATAAAACAAGCAGGATATGAACTTGAAAAATATACCTTAGAGAACTCCAATCGTAGAGATTTAGGAGAATTTCAAATTAATGATGCGATGCAATTGGCTAGTAAATATCATGAAAATCCAAGAGAAATTGCCGCCAAAATAGTATCAGAACTAGAAAAAGATGACAGATTTACCAATATTAACATTGCAGGACCAGGATTTATTAATATTAGTCTTTCAAATGAGTATATGGCGAAATTACTGAACGAAATGGAAGAAAATATTTTCAGTAATATTGATAAAAAAGAAAGAAAAAAAATATTGATAGATTATGGAGGAGCAAATGTTGCAAAAGCCCTTCACGTAGGGCATTTGAGAAGTGCTAATATAGGAGAAGCTTTAAAAAGACTTGCTAATTTGCTAGGGTATGAAGCTTTAGGAGACGCTCATTTAGGAGATTATGGTAGACCTCTTGGGTTAGTAATTAAAGAAATTCAAACGAGATATCCATCTCTAGAGTACTTTGATCCAACTTATCAGGGAAATTATGAAGAGTTATCTCTTCCTATTACCAATGAAGATTTAGAAAAAATATATCCATTAGCTTCTAATAAATCCAAAGAAGATGAAGAATACCTAGAAGACGCCAGAGAAATAACAGCTAAAATTCAAAGACATGAAAGAGGATATTATGATTTATGGAAAAAAGTTGTTAGTATTTCCAAAGAAGATATTAAAAAAACCTATGATGATTTAAATGTTCAATTTGAAATATGGAATGGTGAAAGCGATGAAATGGAGTACTACGATGCCCTAAATCAAAAAATAGAAGAGGCTGGTATACTAATAGACAGTGAAGGAGCTAAAATAATTGAGGTTTCAGAAGATAGTGATACATCACCAATGCCTCCACTTCTATATACCAAAAGTAATGGTTCAGTATCTTATGAAACGACAGATTTAGCAACCATTTTAGAAAGAGAAATCAATGTAGATCCAGACGAAGTATGGTATGTAGTAGATGGAAGACAAAGTCTGCACTTTGAACAAGTATTTCGTGCCGCTAAAAAAGCCAAACTAATTAAAGAAAATAAAGTGTTGGAACATGTAGGATTTGGAACCATGAATGGACGTGACGGGAAGCCATTTAAAACAAGAGATGGTGGTGTTATGCCTTTAAAGAGTTTAATTGAATTAGTAAATGAAGAAACCTTAAAGAGAATTAATTCTGATACCGTTCCAGCAGAAGAAAAAGCAACCGTGGCCAAAACCGTTGCAATTGCGGCTTTAAAATATGCGGATTTTCTACCTTTCAGAGCAACAGACTATATTTTTGAAGTAGAAAAATTCTCAGATTTAGAAGGAAAAACGGGACCATACTTATTATATTCAACTATCCGTATGAAATCTTTACTTGCCAAAGCAGAAGGAATAAAGGCAGAAAAAATAACAAAACTAAAAGGAAATACAGAAAAAGACATTGCATTAACATTATTAAATCTTCCAAATGTTTTAGATAAATCCTTAGAAACAAGGTCCTTAAATGAAATTGCAGAGTATTTATATAAACTTACTTCTTATTACAATAAATTCTATGCTGAAAATAAGATTATTACCGAAGAAGAGGAAGAATTAAGAAATTCATGGATTGTATTAACAAAGCTAGTTTATAAGGTAAATAATCTACTTTTAGATGTATTAGGAATAAAAGTACCTAACAAAATGTAAAAAAGTGTTGCTTATAGAAACGATATGTGTTATAAAATTATTGGTATTTTTATGACCACGTTCCAAAAGCCATAAAGTATTAGAACGAGGAGGGCTAAGTATGAGCTTAAAAACGATGAAAAAAGAAGATCTTGAGTTATTATCTAATAAAGATATAGCTTTTATGATATTAGAAGAAGGAAAAAGAAAACTTAATACAGCAGATTTATTTAATAAAATTATAAAACTATTAGAATTACCAGAAAGTACATTTGAAAAGAAAATAGCAGATTTTTATACCGCTTTAGCAACGGATAAAAGATTTATTTTATTAGATAATGGAAAATGGGATTTAAGAAGTAATCATACATCAGACAAAGTTATTAAAGTATCGGATGATGACGATGAGGATGAAAACGAAGACGAAAATGAAGATGAAGAAAAACAAGAAGACGAGATAGAAGAAGATAGCTTTGATGATACAGAAGATGAAGATTATGACGATGACACGAATGAAGAATTAAAAGATTTAGTTGTAATTGACGAAGACGAAATGGAACTAGAAGAATGATAGAACAGGAGAGAAATCTCCTGTTTTATTTCAATAGTAAAGTATGATATAATAGTGCTGAATTACGAAAGATTAGGTGAAAAAAATGATAGAACGATTAGAAGCAACTTTAGAAAAATATCAAAACTTAGAAGAAGAATTAACAAAACCAGAAGTACTTTCCGATATTAAAAAAACAAAAGAATATTCGAAAGAAATGGCAGAATTAGAAGATATTGTAAATTGCTATAAAAAATATAAGAAATTATTAGAAGATATAGAAAATACAAAAGAAATGGTGAAAGATCCAGAACTAGGAGAAATGGCAAAGGAAGAATTAAAAGACTTAGAGGAGCAAAAAGTACAATTAGATGCTGAACTAGAAGTTTTATTAATTCCAAAAGATCCTAACGATGGAAAAAATGTAATTATGGAAATCAGAGGAGCAGCTGGCGGAGACGAAGCAAATATCTTTGCAGGAGATTTATTCCGTATGTATACTAGATATGCCGAAAAACAAGGCTTTAGCTATCAAGTGTATAACTCAGTAGATGGTACTGCTGGTGGGTTTAGCCAAATCGAGTTTATTATTAAGGGAAAAGGAGCTTATTCCCTACTAAAATATGAAAGTGGATCTCACCGAGTTCAAAGAGTCCCAGTAACAGAGTCAAATGGAAGACTTCAAACATCAACCGCAACGGTTTTAGTCATGCCAGAAGCGGATGAAGATGTTGAAATTGAAATCAATCCAAATGACTTAAGAGTGGATATCTATCGTTCCAGTGGTAATGGTGGACAGGGAGTAAATACAACCGATTCTGCCGTAAGAATTACTCACTTGCCAACAGGCTTAGTCGTTACTTGCCAAAATGAAAGAAGTCAAATTCAAAATAGAGAGCAAGCCATGAAAGTATTAAAATCAAGATTGTATGAAATGCAAGAGCAAGAAAAAGCCGAAAAAGAAGGAAATGAAAGACGTAGTAAAATAGGAACAGGAGATCGCGCAGAAAAAATAAGAACTTACAATTATCCTCAAAATCGTGTAACAGATCACAGAATAGGTTTTACTACTAACAGTTTAGATCGTGTTATGGATGGAGCATTAGATGATATCATAAATGCCCTAATTCAAGAAGATCAAAAAAGAAAATTACAAGGAGAAGAATAATATTGTAAGGAGGACATATGAGAGTAGAAGATTTATTAGTATTTGGAAAAAGTCATTGTCACTCCGATCATGCAAAAATATTATTAGCGGAATTAATTCAAAAAAATCCTTTAGAATTATTAAACTACTTAAATGAAGAAGTTCCTTTTAACTTAGTAGAATTATATAAAAAAGAAGTGTTAGCCTTAGAAGAAGGAAAGCCTCTTCAATACGTAATGGGTTATGTCAATTTTTATGGAAATCGTTTTGAAATAGATGAAAGAGTATTGATTCCTCGCTTTGAAACAGAAGAATTAGTGGAGAATACTATAAAGTATTGTCAGCAGTTTTTCACACAACCTGTGGATATAATTGATTTAGGATGTGGTAGTGGGGCAATAGGTTTAACTCTAGAAAAAAAAATATCCCCAAAATCTGTGGATTTAGTAGATATTTCCAAAGATGCCCTAGAAGTTGCCCACAAAAACTGTGGAAATTTTCATTCACAAGCCAATTTAATTCAAAGTGACTTTTTTACAAATGTGCAAAAACAATATGATATTATCATCAGTAATCCCCCTTATATAAAAGAGGAAGAGGAAATCGAAGAAATTGTGAAAGAAAATGAACCTTCTATCGCTTTATATGCCGGAAAAGATGGATTGGACTGTTATAAAAAAATACTAAAAGATTGTAAATCCCATATGAAAGAGAGATGCTTGATAGCTTTTGAAATAGGATGCACACAAGCAGAAGACATTATAGAATTAATACACAAGTATATAGGAAATGTTCCAATCGAAGTAAAAAAAGATCTATCTGAAAAAAATAGAATGATCTTTATTTTCTATAATTTGGTATAAAAAATAAAAAAGAATCTCACTATTATTATGAAAGTGAGATTTTATTATGAAAAAAATATTAGTAATCGCAGCCATTTTAGTATCAATTTTATGCTATCAAAAACAAGAAAAAATAATAATTCCCAAAGAAGCCATTCGTTTTCGAATCATTGCGAATAGTAATTCAGAAGAAGATCAAGAAATAAAAAAGAAAATTGTAGAAGACTTATCCACAACACTAAAAGAAACAGAAAATGGGAAAAGCATAGAGGAAACAAGAAAAAACATTCAAAAGAATTTACCACTATATGAAGAAATTGTGGATAAAAGCTTAAAAAGAAATAGCGAGCAATTAAATTTCCACATAAACTATGGAAAAAATTATTTTCCAAGAAAAGAGTATAAAGATGTCATTTATGAAGAAGGAGAATATGAATCTCTCGTAATAACATTAGGAGAAGGAAATGGCAATAACTTTTGGTGTGTATTATTTCCTCCCCTTTGTTTTATAGATGTAGAGGAAGATATTGAATATAAATCCTTTATAAAAGAAATAATTAACAAGTATTTTTAATGATTATAAGTAATAAAATATATAAGGTGATGGAATGACTCCAATCCTTATATATTTTTTTGTAGGAATCGGTTTAAGCATGGATGCTTTTTCACTATCATTATCACTGGGAATAATATTGAATAGTTCTAGAAGAAAGTGGTTTTTAATAAGTTTCATTGGACTATTTCATTTTTTCATGCCCCTATTAGGATTTATATTGGGAGGAAAAATCATAGTAATGAATTCCAATCTTACCAATAAAATAGTATCAATCATATTTTTATTATTGGGAATAGAAATGTTACATTCCAATCAAGAAGAGATAAAGAATCCAATAACTACTAAAATAGGCTTACTTTTTCTAGCATTATTAGTTAGTCTAGATAGTTTATCGGTAGGATTTGCTTATGGATTGAAAAAAGAGTTTTCCTGGTATATTCCAATAATATTTTCAATAGTAAGCATGTTTTATACATATTTAGGATTGTGGCTTGGAAGAATTGCCCAAAAAAAATACAAAAATAAAAGTATCATCTTAGGAAGTATAATACTATTATTTATGGCTATAAAATATTGGCTATAGTTTACGACAATTCCTAGTGTTTTCAGTGGAATGAATTGACAAAAACAAAGGATTTCATTATGATTAATTTGGGTGATTATATGTTAGTGAACTTTAATGAAATGTTAGCAAAAGCAAAAAAAGAACATTTCGCTGTACCACATTTTAATATCAATAATTTAGAGTGGACAAAATATATTTTAGAAAAATGCCAAGAACTTGAAGTTCCTGTTATTTTAGGAGTAAGTGAAGGGGCTGCCAAATATATGGGAGGATTTGATGTTATCGCAGGAATGGTTAAGGGATTAATAAAAGATTTAAACATTACAATTCCTGTATGCTTACATGTAGACCATGGTCAATCCTTTGAAACCTGTCAAAAAGCAATTGATGCTGGATTTACGAGTGTTATGATAGATGCATCAAAACATGAATTATCAGAAAATATTGAAATTACGAAAAAAGTAGTTGATTACGCTCATGTTCGCGGAGTATCCGTTGAGGCAGAAGTAGGACATATCGGAGGAACCGAAGATAATATTACGGGAAGTGCCACGAATGCTACTTTAAGTGAATGTGTAGAATTGTGGGAATATACTGGAATAGATGCCTTAGCACCAGCTCTTGGTAGTGTTCATGGATTCTATAAAGGGGAACCAAACTTAGATTTTGAAAGAATGGCAGAAATCAACGAAACTCTTTCTATTCCACTAGTATTACATGGTGGAAGTGGAATACCAGATGATAAGATTCGCCGAGCAATAGAATGCGGAACCTCTAAAATAAATGTTAATACAGAGCTACAAGCAGCCTGGACGAATGCTCTTAGACAATTTTTAAATGAAGATAAAGAAGCCTATGATCCAAGAAAAGTAATAGGAAGTGGAGAAAAAGCAATAAAGGATAAAATTGAGGAAAAAGTACGTTTATTTGGAACAAAACAATAATTCAGGAGGATATTATGAAAATAATTGAAATTGAGGGTTCAAAAAAACTAAATGGTACCATACGCATTAGTGGGGCCAAGAATGCAACGGTTGCTTTAATTCCAGCAGCCATCTTAACGGATGAAGAAGCAACCATTTGCAATATCCCAGAGATAACAGATACAGAAGCCTTATGTGATATTTTGAGATTATTAAACGTCAAAGTAAATCGTTCTACCGAAAGTGTTGTCATTAATCCACAAGAGATGATTAATACAGAAATAACAGAACCATTTTCAAAAAAACTTCGAGCATCTTATTATTTTATGGGAGCCTTATTAGGAAAATATAAAAAAGCCGTTATGTACTTCCCAGGAGGTTGTTCCATTGGAGCAAGACCAATTGATTTGCATTTAAAAGGATTTGAAGCACTAGGAGCAACCGTTAAGAGTGAGAATAATAAGTACATAGTAGAAGCCGAAGAATTAAAAGGAGCAAATATATACTTAGATATTGCATCTGTAGGAGCAACCATTAATATCATGCTAGCAGCCGTTCGTGCCAAAGGAGTAACAACGATCGATAATGCTGCTAAAGAGCCAGAAATTGTGAATGTTGCAACATTCTTAAACAATATGGGTGCCAAAATAACAGGAGCAGGAACTTCTACCATTAAAATAGTAGGAGTAGACCATCTTCATAAATGTTTCCACGAAGTAATACCAGATCGAATTGAAGCAGGTACTTATATTATCATTGGAGCACTATGCGGAACACCATTAAAAATTGATAATGTAATTCCAGAACACTTAGATTCTCTTCTATCTAAATTAGAAGAAATGGGAATTAATCTAGAAATAGGGGCAGATTATGTTACCGTACTAGATAGTACAACTAAATTAAAAGCAACAAATATTAAAACAGCGGTTTATCCAGGATTCCCAACGGACCTTCAACAACCATTTACTGTTTTATTAACGCAAGCTCATGGAAAATCAAAAGTAACCGAAACCATTTGGGAAAATCGGTTCATGCACATTCCTTATTTAAAAGATTTAGGAGCCGATATAGAAGTAAAAAATCAAACAGCTACTGTCTTGGGGCCAAAAGAACTAAAGGGATGTGAAGTAGTAGCGACAGACTTAAGAGCAGGAGCTGCTATGGTAGCAGCTGGCCTAATTGCAGAAGGAAAAACAACCATTGCGAATGCAGAACATATTTTAAGAGGATATGAACAAATCGTAGAAAAACTAAGTTCTGTAGGTGCTAAAATTAAAATTAAAGAAATATAATGAAATAGTTATATTTCTTTTTTTTTGGAGGCACTATGAAGAAAATAATCAAATTACTATTATTAATCTTGATAAGTTTATCCGTATACTTTATATATCAAGAAACAAACCACAAAAAAGTCCGTATTTTATGTCTTGGAGATGCCCTTTCTTTAGGAATCAACTCCTTTGGAATAAAAGACTATGGTTATTTAGATAGAATAAAAGATTATTATCATACCAAAAATATTCAAGCAACCATAATATCCAAATATTCAAGAGAAGATTTGACAATCCAAGAAGTAATGGACAAAATCAATACGATTCCAGAATACAAAAGAGAATTAAAAGAAGCAAACTATCTAATTCTAAATCTAGGATACAACGATTTAATGTATAAACTTAGTTTAGATGAGAATAAAACGCAATCCAGTTTAAAAGAAGATGTGAAAGAAATAGAAGAAAACTATTTTCATTTAATAGAAGAAATTAGAAAATATTATCGAAACCCAATTATAGTGATTGGATACCATACCTCAACGTTAGAAGACTATTATAAAAACAAAGGAATAAGAGAACTAAATGAAATACTAAAAAACACTCCTAATAGCATCTATATTGATACCGATGAACTATTAAAGCCAGAAGCAAAGTATTTTTCAAATCCCAATAGTTATTACCCCAATAGCATTGGATATCAAGCAATTGCAAAGAAAATAATTAGAAAAACACTTGAAAAATGAAAAAATATTTGATATATTAAGTACGCACTTAATTACTATGGCAACTATTTTGTCATGGCGGAAGGAGAGATAATATGAAAGCAAATATTCATCCAGAAGTAAAAGATTGCAAAGTAACATGCGCTTGCGGAAATACTTTCACTTGTAAATCTACAAAATCAGAAATCAATGTTGAAGTATGTTCAGAATGTCATCCATTCTATACAGGAAAACAAAATAGAGCGTCTCGTGCAGGACGCGTTGATAAATTCAACAAGAAATATGGATTTACTCAAAAAGAAGCAGAATAATTTTTGCTTCTTTTATTTTATGTTATAATAAAAATAGAAAGGGAGTAATCAATATGAAAATAGGACTAGCCAGTGACCATAGAGGATATCCTTTAAAAGAACAAATAAAAGAAGAATTATTAAAAAGGTCTATAGCAGTAGAAGACTATGGAACAAACTCTACAGAATCAACCGATTATCCAGATTATGCATTTCGTTTAGGAGAAAACGTTAGAGATAAAAAGGTAGATTTTGGAGTTGCAATATGTGGATCAGGGATTGGAATTAGTATTGCCTGCAATAAAGTAAAAGGAATTCGCTGTGCCAAAGTCGATAGCCTAGAAGATGTAATCGCAACTAGAACCGATAACGATGCAAACATTATTGCTTTTGGGGAAAAAGTTCCATTCGATAAAGCCATCAATATGGTAATAACCTTTATCAATGCTCCATGTTCTATGGAAGAAAAACACCTACGTAGAAGAAACAAAATAAAAGAGTATGAGGAGAAATAAAAATGATAGGAAAAGTATTTTTATACATATTAGTAGCTATATTTGTAATATGGTCCATGGATTCTATCAATATCAACCAAATATTTAAAAAAAATAGAGTAGTTCAAGCCCGTATTTTCTATTTCTTTTTAGGATTATCTTTGATTTACTTAGTAACAAATTTTTTCTGGGATTTATTTACTTCTATGAAATTCATATAAAAAGGAAGTATAAATCTTTTTTTTTGGTTCAAAATGATATTGAGGTGATCATATGATGAAAAGAAGATTGAAAGTTCCTTATTTATTTTTGTTAGTAGGTATATTAGGAGTACTCCCTGCCTATTGGGTAGCAAGTATGGTAAGCCCAGTAATAAACGAGCCAGATCAATTGGAGTCTGTAAATGAAGAAATACCGGAAATAAATTATCCAGTATTGAATAGTAAAACAAGAATAATTTCTCCTTATATTGACAATGATATTACAATCGGCAAAAATTATTATGATTATCAAGGAGAAGAAGAAAAACAAATAGCATCTATTCATGTAAAAGACAATATGTATATACAGAATACAGGAATTGATTATGTTAGAGAAAAAGAATTTGATGTAGTAGCAATTCTAGATGGTACCGTAGTAAATGTGAAAGAAGATGACCTATTTGGTAAAACAATAGAAATCAAACATGAAAATGATATAATTTCCATTTACAAAAGTCTTGGAGAAATCTCCGTAAAAAAAGATGATATTATCACGCAAGGACAAGTAATTGGAAAAAGTGGAACCAATGAAATCGATAAAGATTTAGGAAATCATCTTCATTTCGAAATTTATCATAAAGGAAATTATGAAAATCCAGAGAATTATATAAACAAAGAAGTAGAAAAAGAAAAAGAAAATTAATCTTCTTTTTTTTTAGAAAAAAACGTATATATGTATTATAAAGAAAGAAAAATATGGTAAAATAATGAATGGAAGGAATGAAGATTATGCTAGCAAAAGATATTGGAATTGATTTAGGAACGGCAAACGTATTAATTTATATAAAAGGAAGAGGAATTGTTCTAAATGAACCTAGCATAGTTGTCATCGAAACAGAAACGAAAAAAGTATTAGCCGTAGGAAAAGAAGCCAATGAAATGTTAGGAAGAACTCCTGGCAAAATTAAAGCCATAAAACCAATGAAAGACGGTGTAATAGCCGATTTTGAATTGACAGAAATTATGCTAAATGAATTTATCAAGAAGGCCAAAGCTAGAAAAGTAATTACTAGACCAAGAATTTTAATATGTTGTCCAACCAATATAACTCCCGTGGAAAAAAATGCCATTAGAGAAGCGGCAGAAAGAGCGGGAGCTAGGAAAGTATATATTGAAGAAGAGCCAAAAGTAGCAGCCATCGGAGCAGGTATGGATATATCCAAGCCAACTGCCAATATGGTACTAGACATAGGAGGAGGAACAACCGATATTGCCATTCTATCCTTAAATGGTATTGTATCATCTGCTTCCGTAAAGATTGCTGGAAATGCACTCGATCAAGACATAATTAAATATATAAGAGAAAAGTATAATCTACTAATTGGAGAAAAAACAGCAGAAGATATAAAAATCAATTTTGCTAATATCTATAAACCAAACAAAAAAGAAAAAAGAGAAGTAAAAGGAAGAAACCTAATTACAGGACTTCCCGCAGCCATCGAATTAACACAAGAAGAAACAAAAGAAGCTATGAATGATAGTATTCATAAAATTATCAAAGCTTGTAAAAATGTTCTAGAACAAACTCCACCTGAATTATCAGCAGATATTATGGAAAAAGGAGTTATTTTAACAGGAGGAGGAGCTCTATTAACTGGCCTAATGGAAGTATTAGAAGAAGAATTAACCATACCAGTATTAATCGCAGAAACACCTCTAACATGTGTTGCCGAAGGAACCGGAATATTATTAGATAATATAAAACTACTAGAAGAAGACCAATAAAATTGGTTTTTTCTTTTTATTTAAATGGTTATTTGATATAATCTAAATAGAAAGAAGGGACAAAAATGAAATGGCAGTTATTAGAAGCATCTAAGATTGTACTAGTAACCTTTTTATTCTCCACTATAATAATGTTTTTAATGCGAAAAGTCGCAATTCACATTGGAGCAATGGACATTCCAAGAAGCGAAGAAGGAAATCGTCATATCCATAAAACAGCTACTCCAAAACTAGGAGGAGTAGGAATTTTTTTAGCTTTCCTATTAGGATATATGTTATTTGGAGAGCAAAGCATACGAATGAACTCTATATTAATTGGTAGTTTCATCGTAGTGTTAACCGGAATTGTAGATGACATTAAATCGATAAGAGCAACTTATAAACTATTAGGACATATAGCGGCAGCTATGGTCATTGTGTTTTATGGTGGAATATTACTAGATAACATTACTGTCTTTGGCTATTCTTTTAACTTTTCATTGTTATCGTATCCAATCACGATATTATTCATTGTCGCTTGTACCAATATTATTAACTTAATTGATGGCTTAGATGGTTTAAGTGGCGGTATTTGTTCCATTTTCTATATAACCATTTCCATCATTGGATTTTATCAAGGTAGAGCAGGAAGTCTCGTAATGATACTTACCTTGATTATGTTAGGTTCTACCCTAGGATTCTTAGTGCATAATTTTCATCCGGCTAAAATTTTTGCAGGAGATTGTGCTACTTTTATGGGATTTATTATCGCCATCATAACACTATTAGAATTTAAAGGACCAGCCCTAATATCATTCTTTGTTCCAGTAACTATCTTAGGAATTCCAATCCTTGATACATTATTCGCAATCATTAGAAGACTATTAAAAGGACAGCCTCCTTTTCAAGCCGATAGGGAACATCTCCATCACCAATTATTAGGAATGAATTTTTCTCAAACCGTAACAGTGTTAATTATCTACGGAATAAATATTTTATTTGCTAGTGCATCTATCTTTTATACCTTAAAAGATCCAATCATAGGGCAAGTATTATATATCATAATCTTTATTATTGTGATATGGTTTGTATTACATACAACCATCATTTCAGAAAAAAATCCTAAAATAACCAAAAAATTTATGAGCTTTTTCAAAAAGAAAAAAAATTAGAACACAAAAGTGTTCTTTTTCTTTGATTTTAGTGTTAGAAATGATAGAATGAAAAAAGGTGTTCATTATGATTACATTTATCATTCAAGAAGAAAAAGAAGAATATAAACGAATATTTATAAAAGAAATCGAAAAAGTAATGATGAATTACGATATTGACTATGAGATAAAATCAAAAGATAATATACCAGAAGAAACTTTTAAAATATTTATCTTAAATATAGATTTATCCAAAGAAGATTGCAATTTTCCAGAGCAAATTCGTTATTCTTATGAAGACTGGCAATCTATGATAATAATCGTCTCAAAGAATAATCAAAAGAAACAAATTATGTATGATAAAAGATTATTATTAGTAGATTATATTAATCTATCAGAACCATTTGAAGAGCGTTTTAAGACAGCCATACAAATTGCTTTGAAAAATCATGACCGAAGACCAAATAGTCTAAAATATACGTATAGAAACATTTTCTATAATATAGACTTTTGTAAGATCCTATATATTGAAAAAGAAAAAGATAATAAAAGATGCATTATTCATACAATAGACCAAGAATATTATATTCAAGGATGCTTAGGAAGCATTGAAAAACAGCTTGATAAACGTTTTCTTAAATGCAACCGAAGTTATATAGTAAATACAGAACAAATACTAATGTATAATCGCAAGAAAAACGAAATAATATTTAAAAACCAAGAAATATTACTAGTAAATATGAAAGAACAAAAGAAGTTAGTAACCAAAGCTGTTCGAAAAATAGATAGTTAAGAACATTTTGTCGAAAAATAGGAAAAACCAATCAAAAAAAGAAAAAAAGAATCATTTTGCGGAAAAAGAAAACCTAATTTTGAAAGTTTGCTAGAATGAATATACCACAAACAAATGGTAGAATGAGAGGTGTAGAGGTAAATGATGACCGGACGCGTGAAATGGTTTAACAATGATAAAGGATATGGTTTTATCGGCTTTAGAGAAAACGAAGATATCTTTGTACACTATTCTGCAATCGAATTAGATGGCTATAAAACTTTATCGGAAAATCAGCTAGTAGAATTCAAATTAATTGAAACTAGTAAAGGATATCAAGCCATTAATGTAAGACTTTTAAAAGAAACCACGAACATATAAAATAGTGGTTTTTTTTAATTCAATATGCTATACTAAAAGTACAAGGAGGCGATAGTATGGAAATAAAAATTCATGGAGACAAAATTAAAGTTACAAAAGCTATGAGTGATTATATTAAAGAAAAGCTAGAAAAATTAGATAAATATCTAGAAAACCACGATACAGTTCGTGCAAACGTCATAGTAAAAGTAAAAGGACATGAACAAACCGTTGAAATAACCATACCATTAAAATCATTTATTTTAAGATCGGAGGAGACACAAGAGGATTTCTATGCGGCTGTTGATAAAACAATCGATAAATTAGAAAGACAAATTAGAAAGAATAAGACAAGATTGTTGTCAAGACAATCAAAATCAAGCTTTGACTTCAACATAGCATCTTTTGAAGAACCTGAAGAAGAAGAGGAAGAAAACAAAATTGTGAAAAGAAAAATGGTAGAAGTAAAACCAATGAATGAGGAAGAAGCAATTCTTCAAATGGAATTACTTGGACACCAATTTTATATGTATAAAGATGCTGATACCAATAAACCTGCAGTTGTTTATAAGAGAAACGATGGAAATTACGGAGTTATTGAGTCAGAATAGTAGATAAAAAGCGAGAATATCTTTAAATTCTCGTTTTTTTTTGGTAAAATAATAAGTTGAAGGAGAATAAGACATGAAATTATTAAAAAAATTATTCGATCATGAATACAAGGAGTTAAGAAGATTCCGAGCAATAGCGGATAAAGTAATGGCGTTAGATGAAGAGTATTCCAAACTAACGGATACAGAATTACAAAATAAAACTCAAGAATTCAAAGATAGATTACGCGATGGGGAAACCTTAGATGATATATTGGTAGAAGCCTTTGCTACAGCAAGAGAAGCTTCTTTCCGTGTGATAGGAGAAAAACATTTCTACGTCCAAATATTAGGTGGTTTAGCCATTCACTATGGAAATATAGCTGAAATGAAAACTGGTGAAGGTAAAACATTGACTTCTGTTCTTCCTGCTTACTTAAATGCTTTAACAGGAAATGGAGTTCATATCATTACCGTTAATGAATACCTAGCTTCACGTGATGCAGAATGGATGGGTGGAATTCATAAGTTTTTAGGATTAACGGTTGGAGTAAATAGAAGAGATCTAACAACCGAAGAAAAACAAGAAGCTTATAGTTGTGATATCGTTTATTCTACCAATAATGAAATTGGATTTGACTATTTAAGAGATAACATGGTAGTCCGCAAAGAAGATAGAGTTCAAAAAGGACTAAACTTTGCTATCATCGACGAGGTGGATTCCGTTTTAATCGATGAAGCACGTACCCCATTAATTATTTCTGGAGGAGAAATGGCCAATGCAAATTTATATATACAAGCAGATAAGTATGCCAAAAGCCTAAAAGCCGAAAAAGATTACATTTATGATGAAAAAACAAAAAGTGTTAATTTAACGGAACAAGGTGCTGATAAAGCCGAGGAAATGTTTCATATTAAGAACTTATATGATGTAGATAATTCAACATTATTACATTTCATTAATCAAGCACTACGTGCGAATTACGCAATGAAGAATGATGTAGACTACGTAGTTCAAGACGGAGAAGTTGTAATTGTTGACCAATTTACAGGACGTTTAATGAAAGGAAGAGCTTATTCCGATGGACTTCATCAAGCAATAGAAGCCAAAGAAGGAGTAAATATCAACCAAGAAACAAAGACTCTCGCAACCATCACCTTCCAAAACTTATTCCGTATGTATAAAAAATTATCAGGTATGACCGGAACAGCTAAAACAGAAGAAGAAGAATTCCGTAATATCTATAATATGTACGTAATAGAAATACCAACCAATAAAGAAGTTATTCGTATCGATGCTCCAGACTTAGTATTTGCTACAAAAGAAGCAAAATATAAAGCAATCATTGCTTTTGTAAAAGAAAGATATGAAAAAGGGCAACCAGTTTTAATAGGTACAATAGCAATTGAAACAAGTGAATTAATCAGTAATTTATTAAAACAAGCTCATATTCCACATGAAGTATTAAATGCTAAGAATCATGAAAGAGAAGCAGAAATTATTTCTAAGATTGGTCTAAATAAATCTGTAACCATCGCAACCAATATGGCTGGACGTGGTACGGATATCAAATTATCGGACGAAATAAGAGCCCTTGGGGGATTATGTGTTGTAGGAACCGAAAGACACGAATCACGTCGTATTGATAACCAGTTACGTGGACGTGCTGGTCGTCAAGGAGATCCTGGATATACTCAATTCTTTGTATCCATGAAAGATGATCTAATGGTACGATTTGGATCCGATAGAATTGGTTCTATGATGCAAAATATGGGATTAGGAGATCAAGCTATCCAAAGTAAAACCTTTACCAAATCCATTGGAACCGCTCAAAAGAGAGTAGAAGGAAATAACTTTGATATTCGTAAGAGCTTATTACAATATGATGATGTTATGAATAATCAAAGAGAAATTATTTATGAGAAAAGAAATAGAATTCTCGAAGATGAATCTATTCATGATATGGTTTTAACTACAATCCGTCATCATATAGAAGATTTAGTAAATTCTCATCTAGCTCCAGAAGGATATTTAACAGAAGATGATTATAAAGATATACGCGAATTTGTAAATGAGAATCTTCTAAAGAAAGATATCAAATTAAAGGATATTGAAGGTAAACAACCAGCAGATTGTATTGATACAATCGCCAAAGTAGTAATTGAGGAATACGAAGATAAATTAAAAGGTATTCCAGAAGAAGTAACAAAAGAATTTGAAAAAGTTATTACCCTACAAGTATTAGATAATTACTGGACCGAACATATCAATACAATGTCTCATTTAAGAGAAGGAATTCACTTAAGAGGATATGCTCAAGAAGATCCACTTAGAGCTTATACAATAGAAGGATTTGATATGTTTGATTCTATGCTACAAAAAGTAGACAAAGATGTATCAATTTTCTTATTAAAAGCAGAAATTAGACAAAACATTGAAAGAAAAGAAAAGCCAAAAAAATTGCTAACTAATGACACAGAAGATAAAGTTGCCAAAAAACAACCAGTTAAAAAACAAAAAATAGGTAGAAACGATCCATGTCCATGTGG
>CAMNHK010000005.1 GCA_946539445.1 uncultured Caryophanales bacterium | reverse complement strand
TTTATCAAAATCAGATCAGTTCTTATCGGATGCATTTGATGCAGCTTCAAAACATATAGATGATTTAATACCTGCAGGACAAAGTATTCCAGGAATATCAGCCGCTACTTCAGCAGCTATTCAAGTACCTGGTGCTATTGCTAGGGAAAATAGTGAAGCATTAATAAATGTAAGTGATGCAGTAGGTGGTATAGTTGGAGGAACACCAACTCCAGATCCAACACCAACTCCAGATCCAATACCAACTCCAGATCCAACACCAACACCAGCGACGCCAACAACTAGATATCCTGGTGGTGGAGGAGGAGGAGATTATCCTGGTTCACCAAGTGTTCCAACAACCCCAACGATTCCTACAACTGCTACTACAGCAACGACACCTACAACTCCGACAATAGCAACGACACCAACGACACCTACAACACCATTTAATCCAGGAGTTAATCCAGAATCACCAACTAATAACAACCATGGTGGTGGCGGATATAGTGGTGAAGGATATACACCAAGTTCACCATATGATGATGTTGATTTAGCAGATTTAGTGGATGGTTCAACCACATCAATTGATGATATTATTAAAGGAAATAAATATTCAAAAGTTCCTACATCTTCAACCCCACTTTCTCCAACAAGTAGAAGTGGAGGTAGCGCAGTAATTCCAATTGCAGCCGGATTAAGTGCTGCAGCAGCTGCCGGAATAGGAGCTAAAGCATACATAGATCGTAAGAAGAATAGTGATAATGGTGGAGATGATGATATCTACACAGAAGAGTGGGACGGAGACGAAGAAAACGATATGGAATTCTCTTATGAAGATACATCAGAAGCTGATAAAGAAAACTATTTAGAAGATGAAGACGATTTCAGTTATCAAGCAATTGAAAATGATGGTTACGTTGCTAGAGGCAACGACGAATTAACCGATTTATAATAAAAGGGAGGAATTAGAATGGAAATGGATGACAAATTTTTACCTATCGGTACAGTAGTATTATTAAAAGGTGGTAAAAGAGAATTAATGATTACAAGTTATTGCATTATGCCAACGGGAGAAGTTTATGACAAAAACGGAAAAGTTGAAATCGATGGTCAAATATTTGACTATGGAGCTTGCTTCTATCCAGAAGGTATGATTACAAGTGATCAAGTATTTGCTTTTAATCACGATAGAATTGATAAAGTTTGCTTTAAGGGTTATGAAACCGATAATCAAAAAGAGATTTCTAAAGTATTAAATGGTGGATTAGCTGAATTAAGACAACAACAAGAAGGTTAGAAATAACCTTCTTTTTTTATCGTTTGCTTTCTCTAAAAAAAAAAGATATAATATACTATAGAATAGTAGGAGTTGGTAAATATGCCGAAAGTAGATTGGATAACATGGAAAACAGAAGGAAATGATCTTATAAATCCAACGAAAGTAGTGGAAAAAATAGAAGATCAATTTCAAACGTATCATACCTATATGAATTCCGTAATAGCCGAAGGAATCAAACAAGAAATGTTTTATGGAGGACTAGATACTCTTTCTTTAAATATTATGGGAACATCTCCTGCGCATGAGAAAGCAAAAGAAATATTAGAAGAAATTGAAGCAATTCAAAGAGAATATGATTCATTAAAGAAAAAAATAATAAAGGATTCCACCATTCAAAAACAAATAGAGAAAGAACAGTTGATGGAAGCCTTAGGTTCCAAAATATTAGAAGAAGAAAAAATTTTAAATAATACCTTATTACTACGAGATAAAATGAATCAAAATGGAAATATAAAAAATGTTCAACAATTACGTTTGGATGATATTATTGATGATACCAATAATCGCATTAATAAGTTAAAAGAACGCTTAGATGCGATTCGTTCAATATAGGAGGGGATAATATGGCTAATGGATATACTTGTTGTATCGATGTAGATCGCTTAACCACCTCCATCGAAACCTTATCCTCTATCGAAGGATGCTTAGAAACAAGAGACCTATCAGGAATCTTTTTAGAGATAGAAAGCGTAATAAAAGATATCAACTTTGAACACAACAACTGTTTAAATGATTATAAAGACTCTATGGATTCTATATTTAGTTTGTTGGACTCAGTAGAAAGAAAAGTATTAGAATTGGAAGAATCTCTTACAAAAACAATACGGGATTATAGTACGGATTCTCTAGGAAAAGAAGATTTGAAAAGTATTATGAAACTATATTCTCCTAAGAAAGAAGTAGTCTTACCTAGTGGGGAAATTCAAATATCTCAAAGTGTAGATACTTATCGAGAAAATATAGATGATACCATTCAAAACTATATGATCAATAATAATTTAACCGATTACCCAGATAATTATCATTCATTAGAGGAATGGGCAGAAGAATTAGAAAAAAAATATCCACAACTAGATGAATTGGAAAAAATGAACAAAGTAAATCAAGATATGGCTATTTGGAGACAAGAAAGAACAGGGGCTTCTGTAACCAGTTTAGCTTCTTCGAATTTTGCCAAAGAGCAAAACAATATAAATCTAATTCGGGAAGAATATCAAACAAAATATGGAGTCACAAGAGAAGAGGCTACTAGACTAGCAACCATCCAAAATCAATATGAAGAATCCGCAACCGAATCATTTATAAAAGTAGAAGAAACAAAAAAGAGATTGGGAGAAATAGGAAATAAAGTTTTAAGAGAATTAAATAATTATGGAAATAATGAAACACAAACGACTGTTATCCCAACCCCAGAGACTCCAACGGAAACGTCTAATGACATAAATACCGTTCCGATTGGAATTGGGATTGGAGCCGCCGGCATTGCTGGATCCATTGCTGCTGTAGTAGCTAGCGAGCAAAAATCCAAAAAGAATTTCAAATTAGAAGATTATAAGGAACCTATATCGAATGAGGAAGATAACTATCAACCAATAGAGCATCACAACAATACAGAGTTTATGTTAGACGATTATGATCCAGTTCCTTATCAAGCCGAGAGAGATCGAGAAGTTCTAAATAAATTCTATGGAGAATCTTATTTATTCGAGGAGGAATCAGACGATGACAAATAATTATTTACCATTAGGTAGTATTGTAATATTAAATAGTGGAAAAAAGAAATTAATGATTACAGGATATTCCGTCAGTACACCAGAGTATCCAGACCACATATTTGATTACTGCGGATGTATGTATCCAGAAGGAACCATTCGCTCCGATACCATTTGTGTTTTTAATCATTCTGAAATAAAAGAAGTAATCTTTCAAGGATTTATGAATTATGAAGAAAGAGAATTTTTAGAAAATTTAAAAATAAGAAATCATAAAAGTATTGAAAAATAAGGAACAATAAGATATAATTACATACAGATGCGAGGAATCTGAGGAGTATTTATATCTTTTTTTTAAGAGAGTTCATGGTTGGTGAAAATGAATAAAAAAGAATAAAGAAGGTAGCAGAGGAGCATAATTTCTGAAAATAACTTTAAGAAATTCCGGGAAAATCCCGTTATCCAAATAAGCTATCAATTTGATAGAAACTAAGGTGGTACCACGAGTAATTCGTCCTTTTGGATGAATTACTTTTTTTATGTAGAGGTGAATCAGATGAATTTAGAAAATGCAAAACAAGAATTTTTACAATATACCGATCCTTATCGAAAAGTAGGCGAAAGATGTGTCTTAAAAATCAATCATACATTTCGAGTCGAGGCCTTATGCAAACAAATTGCTAAATCTTTATCTTTATCAAAAAAAGAAATAGAAGTAGCAGAATTATGTGGACTATTGCATGATATTGGTCGTTTTGAGCAGTGGAAAAAGTATCAAACATTTGAAGATTCTAAAAGTGAAGATCATGCAGAATTAGGAATTCAAATATTAAATACAAAGGATTATTATAAGAAGTATTTCACAGAAGAATCGATTTATGATATCGTAATGAATAGTATTCGTTATCATAATAAATTTAAAATCAAAGAAGGCTTAACCGAAAAGGAAAAAGTATTTTGTAATATTGTTCGTGATGCCGATAAAATTGATATTTTATACTTATATACAACCGATGACATTAAACTAGATTTAAAAAACGAACCATTTAGTGATCAAGTATATGAGAATTTGATTCACAAAAAAGAAATATTAAAGGAAAACTTAAAAACCAAAGGAGATATCTTATCCGTTGCTTTAGGATTTGCCTTTGATATTAACTATCCAGAAAGTTTTCGAATTTTAAAAGAAAAAGATTACTTTAATCGAGTGATTGACATATATAAAGAAAGAAATCAAAATGAGAAAATGCAAAAACAACTAGAAGAAATTCGTAAAACAATTGAAAACTATATAGAGGAGAAAGTAAAATGTTAGAAAAAAAATATAATCATAAAGAAACAGAACAAGGAAAATATAATATATGGAAAGAAAAAGGATATTTTAAGGCCGATAATACATCCGATAAAACTCCTTTTTGTATCGTAATTCCACCTCCAAATGTTACCGGAAAACTACACATTGGGCATGCTTATGATACAGCCATTCAAGATGCTATCGTTCGATACAAAAGAATGCAAGGATTTGATACCTTATGGTTACCAGGAATGGATCATGCTGCCATTGCTACAGAAGCAAAAGTTGTTAAAAAACTAAAAGATCAAGGAATTGACAAATATGAGTATGGTAGAGATAAATTCTTAGAGGCTTGCTGGGATTGGACTCATGAATATGGAGATAGTATTCGTTCTCAATGGGCAGCACTTGGATTATCAGTAGATTATACAAGAGAAAGATTTACTTTGGATGAAGACTTAAACAAAGCGGTAAGAAAAATATTTGTTGATTACTATAACAAAGGATTAATTTATCGTGGAGAAAAAATTATTAACTGGGATCCAGCCGCTCAAACAGCACTATCCAATGAAGAAGTTATCTATAAATCAGAAAAGAGTGCCTTCTATCATATAAAATATAAATTAGAAGACTCTGAAGATTTCCTAGATGTAGCAACGACACGTCCAGAAACACTTTTTGGTGATACAGCAGTAGCTGTAAATGAAGCAGATGAACGTTACAAAAAATTTGTTGGGAAAAATGTTATTTTACCATTAGTAAATAAGCCTATTCCTGTCATAACCGATGAACATGCGGATATGGAAAAAGGAACCGGTGTTGTTAAAATTACACCAGCTCATGACCCTAACGACTTTGAAGTTGGAAATCGTCATAATCTAGAAAGAATCGTTATTATGAATGACGATGCAACAATGAATGAAAATGCTCCAGGATATACCGGATTAACAAGAGAAGAATGCCGTGAAAAAGTAATAGAAGATTTAAAAGAACAAGGACTATTACTTGAAATAGAACCATTAGTTCATGAAGTTGGACATAGTGAGAGAACGGGAGTTATGGTAGAACCAATGATTAAAAAACAATGGTTTGTTAGAATGGAGCCACTTGCAAGAACGGTTTTAGAATTTCAAGATGATAAAGAAAAGAAAATTAACTTTGTTCCAAAACGTTTTGAAAAAGTATTGAGACACTGGATGGATATTTCTTATGACTGGTGCATATCACGTCAATTATGGTGGGGACATAGAATTCCAGCTTGGTATAGAGGAGATGAAACCTATGTTGGAATGGAAGCCCCAGAAGGAGAAGGCTGGACGCAAGATGAGGATGTACTAGATACTTGGTTTAGTAGTGCTCTATGGCCATTCTCAACACTAGGTTGGCCAGAAAAAACGAAAGACTTCGAACGCTATTTTCCAACCGACTGTCTCGTAACAGGATATGATATTATCTTCTTCTGGGTTGCGAGAATGGCATTCCAAACCGAATATACTTTAGGAGCACGTCCATTTAAAGATTGTGTAATCCATGGATTAATTCGTGATAAACAAGGAAGAAAAATGTCAAAATCATTAGGAAATGGAGTAGATCCATTTGATATGGTAGATAAGTATGGAGCAGACTCTCTTCGTTACTATCTAACAACGGATGGTTCTATGGGAATGGATTTACGTTTTGATGAAGTAAAATTAACTGCAACTTGGAATTTCATCAACAAAATTTGGAATGCTTCCCGATTTGCCTTAATGAATATGGAAGATATCAAAGATATTAAATTAGAGTATTTAAAACCAGAAGATAAATGGATTATATCCAAATATGAACATGTAGTTAAATCCGTAACCAAACATATGGATAAATATGAATTTAATTTAGCAGGGTCTGAGATTTACAATTTTGCTTGGAATTATTTCTGTGATTATTACATTGAAATGGCAAAATATTCACTAGACTCTATGGCAACGAAATCAACATTATGTTTTGTACTTACCGGAATATTAAAAATGTTACATCCATTTATGCCATTTGTAACAGAAGAGATTTATTCAAAGTTACCAGTAAAAGATGCAGAGTCTATCATGATTTCCGAATATCCAAAATATAATAAAAAATATGTATTTGAAAAAGAAGAATATGCAGTAGATGATGCCGTTGAATTTATCAAAAACTTCCGTAATATAAAAGCAGAAAACAATATGACCAAAGAATTAAAAGTAATGTTTGATACAGAAGATGATAATGAATTAATCGTTAAAATGTTGAAACTAGATGAAAGCATTGTCAAAGAACCATTAGGAAAAAAAGCATACAAAGTATTCTCTAATCGTATCAAAGCTACTATCTTCTTTGAAAAAATAGAATCAGAAGCAGAAAAAGCAGCCAAAGAAGCTCAAATCAAATTATTAGAAGCTTCCATTAAACGTAGAGAGGGATTATTATCTAATGAAAACTATGTCAAGAAAGCTCCTGCAAACATCGTAGAAATGGACCGTCAAAAATTAGTGGAAGAAAAGAAAAAGTTAGAAGAATTAACAAAATAAAACTCTAGTGGAAAAACTAGAGTTTTTTGCTATAAATTTGACTTCTTTCTAAAAATTTGATATAAGTGTAACTAACAAACGTGAGGTGAAGTATGAAAAAGAGTATTTCAAAGAAAATAATATTATTATATCCCCACAGAACGAGTAAATCGCATAACGATTCCATTAGGCATTAATTGGGTCGTTTTTTAATTAGGAGGTAATTTGATGATAACAATAGATACTATTACAAGTTGCTTAAGAGAACATAATATTTCTGAAGAAAAAATACAAGAAGTAGAGAAGAGTTATAGAATTGCTGAAAGTATTCATAAGAATCAAACAAGACAAAGCGGAGAACCATATATTATTCATCCATTAAATGTAGCCAATAACTTGCTTAAGATGGAAGTATATGATCCAGATACCATTAGTGCGGCATTATTACACGATACCATTGAGGATGCGGAAGAAGATTTTACCAAAGAAGACGTAGCCTCACTAATTAATCCAGAAGTGGCAGAATTAGTAGATGGGGTTACTAAAATGAGACGAATGAACTTTTATACAAAAAAGGATCAAACACTAGCTAATACTAGAAAAATTATTAATGGTTTAACCAAAGATGTTCGAATTATATTAATAAAACTTGCAGACCGTCTACATAATATGCAAACTCTACAATTTAAAAGTCCAGAAAAACAAAGAGAAAATGCGATAGAAACAATGCAATTATTTGTTCCATTAGCTTTAACGATAGGGGCATATCGAATCAAAAATGAATTAGAAGATTTATCCTTACAATATATTGAACCAGAAGAATATAAAAGAATACAGGAAGCAAAATCGCTTCTTCAATTAACAGAAGCTTCTTATATTCAAGAAATTAGTCAAAAAATACAAGCCATTTTAACTCAAAAAGACATTCCAAATGAAATGATTTTCCGTAGTCAAACTATCTGTAGTATTTATAAAAAAATGAAAAAAGGGTACAAACTAGAAAATATTTATGACTTATTCTATTTAAAAATATTAGTAGATCAAATAGAAGAGTGTTATCAAACATTATGTGTCGTTCATCAAAATCATCCTCCTATTAATGGAAGATTTAAAGATTATATTTTTAATCCCAAAACCAATATGTATCAATCTCTTCATACTACCGTTTCTGATAATGGTAAATTAGTAAAAGTAAAAATAAGAACCTTTGATATGGATAAAGTAGCTGCCTTTGGAATTCCAGCTCTTTGGAATATTAAAGGAGGAAAAACCAAAGAAGAAACGCAAGCAGATTTAGTGGAAAAATGTCAATTTGCCAAAAAATTAATAGAATTAGATGAATCTTTTACCGATAATGCTGACTTTATTGCTCAAATTAATCGAGAATTATTAACCGATCATGTATATGCTTATAGTCATAATGGGGATATTATTGAATTGCCAAAAGGTTCTACCGCCTTAGATTTTGCTTGTCAAGTATTTCCCAATCAATTAGATCGTATGACAGGAATCCTCGTAAACGGAAAAGAAGTACCTTTAAATTCTGTCTTAAAGAACAATGATCGAGTACAAATTTTAACCAATGGTATTATCAATCACGAACATTGGGAATCTTTCGCAACGACTTCCACGGCAAAACAAAAAATTAAACAATTAAATGGACAAAAAATATAGATTCCTTTATAATGATAATAGAATAATAGAGGTGACTGATATGAAAAAGTATCAAAGATTTTTTAGGATAGCAGCAATACTAAATTTAATTAGTTCCTCTATCCTTTTTTTTAACTATTACAGTTTGATAGGAATCGTTAGTGCAATAGTATTATGGCATCTAAGTAATATGTCCGAAGAAGAACTACATAATTATAACGTAGGAGTCTTCCTTTTGGCATTTTCTCAAATATTTATAAACTTTATTGCCAGTATTTTTGTCTTTTTAGCTTATTCTAATTTATCGAATGGAGAAGATAGTATCAATCCGATTAATGGACCGCCAGTAAGAGTGAAAAAAGTCGTGAATCCGGAAATGCGTAGAATTGATATTCTATTAAAACTCGGAGTAGGAATGGTTTTAATATCAGGAATTCTATTTGCTACCACATCTTGGTCATTTGTTTCTGATGCCGCCAAAGCTATTTTCTTATTAGTATTTGGTAGTTTATTCCTATGTTTATCTTTATTTACAGAAATAAAATTAAAACTATATCGTAGTTCTTATATGTACTGGATAGTAAGTATGTCATTTTATTTATTTTCGATTATAGCTTTATTATATTTTGGAGTCTTAGGTTCCTTATCTTATGATGGAGTAAGTTCAAAATTAGCTTATGCCATTACTTGCTTCACGGTTGCTGGATTATGTTATGCAAGTTATTTAAAACTATCAAAAGAGTATTTGTTATTTGGATTTTATGGAAGTGCCTTTTTAGTAATCTATAATTTTTTAGCTTATTTTCCAATCGATGAATCCATTGTAATGATTATTTTATCTAGTATTTTACTAGGAGTTACTATCTTTTCAAAAAAAGATTCCACCTTATTTCAAACTTCGAAATTATTATCTATGATTATGTTTGTTTTCATCATTCGAAGTATCAATGGCTATAATGAAGTATGGATTCTACTTGCTTCCATCCTTAATATAGCAACTTTAGTATACTTAATGTATCGATCAGACGATACACTAGAATCCATCTTTATGATTGGCATTACTTATATATTATTATTCTTTTCTGTTTATAATTTCAGTACGAGTTCTTATGCAAGTATTCTATTGTTCTGCGTATTATGTGTCTATACATTATTAATAAAAATTAATACAAAAGAACACTTTAAATTATTGAACAATATTAATTATGGATTATTTAGTATTGCTTCTCTAATAATTTTTGTCGTAAGTACAGCAGAAGATTCTATAGTAGGTTTCATTATTTCTTTAGGATTTTTATTCATGAATATATTAGCATCTCAAAGAATAGAAAAATCTCATGTTGTAAAATATGCTAGCTATATAGAACCAGTAGCCATTCTAATTTCTCTAGCTGCCTTCTTCAAAATAAAGGAATTAAATTGGGAAATAAGTTTTTCCATGATTTTTGCAATAGCCACTATTGTTTATATTGTTTGCTATTATTTCTATAAAGAAAACAATATCAAAAAATTATATTTAATGGCAGCCTTAATAGGAACAATTGCCAGCATTCAAATTAATATAGACAAAGAAGTTTTACCAGCATTATTAGTATTAGTACCTACAACTGTTTCAACATTAACTAGTTATCAAGAATATCAAAACAATAATACAAAAAAAGCATGGTTTACCATTTCTTATATCATTTTATTAATTAGTATTTACAATTTGTTGAAAAACATTAATATTTTAGTAATTTCAGATGTAGCAATAGATCTTATTTTCCTTGGAATATTAGTATCCACAATATTATTATGGAATAATGAAATAGTAAAAAAGACAAATTATTTTGCTATCATAATTCCATTATTAGGTATCATAAATTATTTTGACTTCAACATAACTTATAAAATGATTATGATCAGTATTTTACTACTATATTTGACATTCATAATCGTTAAATTCCTATGTAAAACTTCGGATAGTAAGAATATAGTAGGTTTAATTGGAGTAATAGTTGCCATAATAGAAGTAATGTTTGAAACAAATGTAACAATAGGAATCTATATTGGAATTGTAGGAATTATTGTCATTTTATTAGGATACCATTTAAAGGAATTGAAATCCTTCTTTGTGACAGGAATTATTATTACTATATTAAATATCTTAATCCAATTACGAGATTTATGGGAAACAATTCCATTCTGGTTATATCTATTAATTGGAGGACTTGCTATCATAGGATTTGTAACATACAAAGAAACCAATAAAAAGTAATACCATCTGGTATTCTTTTTTTTCGACAAAAACAGTGGAAAACACTTGATATAGTAAACATGGTGATACTATGAAAAAAGGAATCGTAGGACTGATAATCTTATTGACAGTAAGTTTTGGATTTGGAAAAGGGATTCTTACCAATCTCCCAATAGGGAAGAAAAATACCGCAACTTATTTTTTTCTTCAAGAAGGAATATATTCCGATGAAGACACTTTAAAAAAATCTTTAGTCAAAATATCGAAAAAGATCATTGATAAAAGAGATAATAAATACTACGTCTATGTAGGAATAACAAAAGACAAAGACATAGCGGAAAAGATTCAAAAAATATATGAAAAAAAAGGATTCTCTATTTATCCAGTACAGCGAGTTTTATCTTCTGAAGAATTCTCAACCAATGTGGATCAATTTGACTTATTGATTAAAGACACAGAGGAAGAAGAACAAATCTTAACAATTGAAGAAGTGGTTCTAGCAAGTTATGAAGAAATGATAAAAAGAAGTAGTAAAAATTCCTAAAAAGGAGAATAATAAAAAGGGATAGAATGAGCTACAAAATGAAGGAAATTCCATTATCAGAACGTCCAAGGGAAAGATTAAAAGAAGTAGGGGGAGAAAACCTTTCCGATATAGAAGTATTATCCATTATTTTAAAAACAGGGACGAAAGATAAAAATGTATTTTCCCTCGCAACAGAATTACTAAAAAAATATTCATGGGAAGAATTACAAGAAATAAGTATCTATGACTTAATGAAAATAAAAGGAATAGGAGAAGTAAAAGCAATTGAATTATTAGCTTCAATAGAAATGGGGAAAAGGATTTTTCTACGTCATTCAAAAGAACTCGTAAAAATGGATAATCCAAAACAAATTTGGGAAGATGCCAAGTATTGGTTTTGGGGATTAAAGCAAGAATATTTTTATGGATATTATTTTAATCACAAACAACAATTGATTCTAAGAAAGAGAATCTTTATTGGAACCATCAATCAAGCAAGTACTCATACCAGAGAGATATTTCGTCAAGCTTATCAAGTAAGTGCTTCTTATATTGTTTGTTTGCACAATCATCCATCGAACGATACAACTCCTAGTCAAGCAGATCAGGAATTTACAAACCATTTATTTCAAACAGGAGAAATACAAGGAATTCCAGTAGTGGATCATATTATTGTAGGAGAAAACGGATTTTATAGTTTTTATGATCATAAATTATAGAATCAATAATTGTATCCGAAAAAAAAATATACTATAATAGAATTGAGATGATGAAGATGTATAAATCCAAAAGAAAAAATAAGAAGGTTTTGCTATTTCTAAGCCCTATTTTGATTATTATGTTGCTAGGGATCTCGATGCTTGCAACCAATCGTAAAGTAGGAAGAGTAGAAAACATTTTAAAAGACGTTACGATGATGGTCAATAAAATCGTAATGGCTCCTTTTACATCTTTAAATAAAGAAAAAAATCAAACACAAACGGAAAGTTACTTGATTCAAAAAAACGTGAATTCATCTCTTGAAAAAGAAATACAAGAATTAAAGGAATCTCTAGAATTAAATAAGACTCTAACAGAGTATACTCCTATTAATGCAACGATTCTATCGCGAAATAAAAGTTACTGGTTTAATACCATCACGATTGATAAAGGTTCTTCCTCTGGAATAGAGACCAATATGGCAGTGATTACCAAAAATGGTTTAGTAGGGAAGATATCAAAAGTATCGGATAATTCTAGTGAAGTAAAGTTAATTACTTCAGATGATATACATTTTAAAGTAAGTGTAGCAATCAAAACAAATGAAATCGACCACTATGCTATCTTGAATGGATATGATAAAGAAACAGGTTTATTGAAAGTTACAGGAATTGATAAAACAACCGAAATTATTCGAGGAGATGTTGTACTTACTAGTGGATTAGGAGAGAAATTCCCAGGAGGAATATATATAGGTACCGTAGAAGAGATAGAGAATGATAAATACAATTTGAGTAAAACTCTTTATATAAAAACCTATCAAAACTTTAATGATATACACTATGTCACCGTATTGAAGGTGAAAGCATGATCCCAATTATCATTGTAATAGTGTCATTTCTTTTGGATGGAATTCTAACAAACTATTTACCATTTTTAGTAAATCAATTATCACTCTTTACTCCTTTATTAACCTTAGTATCCATTTTTATTATTTATCCATTTTTTCGAAAACAAGAGAAAAAGTATTATTGGATTGCCTTTATAATAGGCCTCTTATATGATTTGTTTTATACCAATCTTTTATTTCTAAATGGAGTATTATTTTTAGCAATTGCAATCTTTACGAAATGGATCTATAAGAATTACGAAATAACTTTTATTAGAAACATTTTATATATTGCGATAATTATTATCTTATATGAATCTTGTTATGCACTAATCTTGTGGATATTTCAAATGGTACCAATTACCATACCAAAAGTTATTTATAAAATAATGCATAGTCTGATTTTAAATATTCTTTATACAGAAATCATTTATTTGATTATGAAATGGATTCCCAAAAAATATAAAAAAATAAGTATAAATTAACATACTTATTTTTTTTATTCATATATTGAAGTAAGGAGAATTATATGAATAAAAGAATAGAAAAAAGACTAGTATTAAAACCAAAAATTAAAATTTTTTTTAGTAAATGTTTAATATCCATTATTATTTTATTAGTAGGTATGATCTTAGTAAAAGAGCAAGAAAAATACAAAGAAACGTTTCACAAAGTATTATACGAAAGAAGTCTATCATTTCCTTCTATAAGTAAATTATATAACCAATATTTTGGAAATGTATTATCCATAGGAAACACCTCACTAGAACCAGTTTTATCGGAAGAAACCGGATTTCAAAATATCGAAGAAAGTGGAGAAGGAGTACGTATAAAACTAGGAATATCAAGTCCTGTATCTAGTTTAGAAACAGGAGTAATTGTATATTTGAAAAACCATATGATGATTGTAGAACAAGTAAATGGAGTAGAAGTTGCCTATCAAAACATAAACTCCTCAAAAAAACTATATGACTATGTAGAAAAAGGCGAAATAATAGGTTCGATGGAGGAAGACTATTTATATCTAACATTTCAAAAGAATGGAGAGTATCTAGATTATAAGCAGTATATGTAAAATACATATAAGCACTTATTTATTTGCCTTAGTATCCGTTCTAACAGGATCTTTTTATCAAATCATAGTAATTTATTCATTAATAGGAATTCACGAGATAGGACATTGTCTAGCAGCCCATTTTTTTCATATACCCGTTCAAGAAGTTGAAATATATCCAGTAGGAGGAATTTCCAAACTAGTAATGGATTATAATATCGAAGCTTGGAAAGAATGGATTATACTTTGGTTTGGTCCATTTTTTCAGACAATTGCTTATTATCTCTTAATAAATCTTTTTCCAGAAAAACAAGCAATGATTAAACTCTATCATGAAAGTATTTTGATTTTTAATTTACTACCGATTTATCCATTAGATGGTGGTAAAATGATAAAGATTTTGATAGAGAGAATTCTTCCCTTCAAAATAAGTTTCAAAATCGTTATTATGATAAGTTATAGTATGATTCTTTTTCTTTTATGGAATCATCCAAATAAACTAGGAAACATCTGGATTTTAACGATTGTATTAGGAATCATCATTTTTAAAGAACAACAAAAAACAGAAAGAATTTATCATAAATTTCTATTAGAACGATATCTTCATAAATATAATTATAAAAAAACAAAGATTATTCATAATAGGAACCATTTTTTTCGGGGAAAAAAACATATAATTGAACAAGATAAAAACTATTATCTAGAAGAAGAGTATTTGCGCAAAAAGTTTGAAAACTAATAAAAAATAGTTGACTTTACGAACTGGCTTTGCTATAATTCAATTACTGGCTGTGAGAAAAAGTTAGTTTTTGGGGCATTAGCTCAGCTGGGAGAGCGCCACGTTTGCACCGTGGAGGTCAGGAGTTCGATCCTCCTATGCTCCACCATTAAGAAATGAGAAGACTTTTAAAGTCTTTTTTTTATTTCTAATTGAATTTATATTGATTTATGATAAAATGAAAATAGAGGTGAAAATAAGTGAAAAAATTAAAAGGATTATTAATATTAGTATTAGGACTTTTACTACCATATGCCCAAGCAGCAAGTGTACCATATGAATGGGTATCAGGAGAGGAACACATCAATGTTGGACAACCAAACCAAGCTGGTACTGCCAGTCTAGAAAAAGATGGGAAAACAGTTACTTTAAAATTGAACAACTATAATGGAACAGGCTTACAATTAGTTTGCTATGGAACAGGACAATCCGATATGGTATTTATTATAGAATTAGAAGGAGAAAACTCTATAACTGCCTCTGATGTCGGAATTGATATTTCAAGCAAAGTAACATTTACAGGAAATGGATCTTTAAGCATTAAAGCTCCTAAGCCTTTGGCTTATGAATCATTTACAGGAAGTGCCCTAATTATCCCTTCTCAAAATATATATAGAGAAGGAACGGAAGTGGAAGAAGCAGCAGAGGAAATAACAATAAACAATAATGAAGATAATCAAGAAGCAGATTCAGCCTATGAACCAGAAACAAAAACGGAAGTAGAAGAAGAGGAAGTAGAAACGCCAAATGCGTTAGACAAAACAAAAGAAAAAGACAAAGACAAAGGAAGTTTCTTAATTCCTATTGTATTTGGTGTATTAATCGGAGTTTTACTATCTATTTTAACTTTTACTTTCGTAGTTCTAAAAAAGAAGAACAAGTAAGAGATTACCAACCATTGATATTAAAAAGAAAATATGCTAAAATGATAATGGGATGGAAATATAGATAATTTTGTTTTCTATAATTTTTAATCATTATCACGCGTTTGGTTAAGAGTTTATCCCAAAAAGAAGAGTTTTCTCTTCTTTTTTTTGTTTTTTTTTCAAAATAAAGAGAATAATCTAGTAGGAGGTGAAAGAATTATAAGTGAAAATTGTCCTACAGGATGGAATAAAAGATTGTGGTATTTGTTGTCTTTTATCAATTATTCGATTTTATGGAGGAGAAGTATCGAAAGAATTTTTAAGAGAAATAACCCATACTACAAAAGAAGGTACCTCCTTCTATAATTTAATGGAAGGAGCAAAAAGAATAGGTTTGGATTCGATAGGCGTTACAGGATCACTAGAAAACATAGAAGTAAATAACTTACCCTGTATTGCTCATATTGTAATTCATAAAAATATTCATCATTTTGTCGTTATTTATGAAATACACAAAAGAAAAAAGAAAGTAACGATTATGGATCCATCAAAAGGGAAAAAAACAATTTCTTTTTCAGAGTTTCATCTATTATCAAGTTCCAACTACTTATTATTAAAACCATTCAAGAAACTTCCCATCATGAAGAAGAAAAATATTATCTATCAGAATAGTAAAAAACTAATTCAATCAAATCATAAATTACTATGGTTAATTGTTCTATTAACATTCTCTTATTTTATTATAAATTTAATAACCTCATTTCATTTTAAATACATTCTTGAATATTCAATAGATAATAATAATCAAAATAATTTAATCATTCTTAGTTACATGATGATTAGTTTCTATCTTTTAAAAAATTCAAATATTTTCGTAAGAAATATTTTACTATATAAATGGACTATGATCTTTGACTATGAAACAACCACTCTTACTTATAAACAAATTCTTTTACTTCCATATTTATATTATAAAAATAGGACAACAGGAGAGGTTGTTTCTAGATTCAAAGATTTGAATAGAGTTCGATCTTATATTAGTAATCTATTTTGTGTAGTCTCAACCGATATTTTAAATGCCGGTATTTTTCTCATATTCTTATTTCGTTTTCAAAAAGAATTAACCATCATTCTAATGATTCTTTTTGGAGTCATCACGATTTTAACCATCGTTTTTCAAAAGAGAAAAAAACAAAAAAAACAAGAAATAGTGAAAGGAGAAGATACAATTAATTCTTATATCATCCAAGGAATAAGTAATGTAGATACGATGAAAGGCAGTCATTTAGAAAAAAGGATGATTGATAAATTTTCTCTAAACTATCGCTCCTTTTTAGAAAAAGTATATCAATGGACAACCTGGGAAGAAATCTACTATTATCTAAAAAATAATATAAATGATTGGGTATTAGTATGTATTTATGGAATCGGAGCATTCTATGTAATTCAAGAAGAACTAACATTAAGTAGTCTCATTGTATATCAAACCTTTTTTTCATACTTTTCAACTTGTTTCAATCATATTCTAGCGGTGATAGAAGAATACAATTCCTATAAAATCTCTCTAGACAGAGTGGAAGAATTATTTATGATAGAAGAAGATAATTTTCAAAACAACTACTTCTATCTTCCTTATCAATTAGATGGGGATATTCGAATAAAAAACTTAAATTATACTATTGGCAGTAAAGTATTATTTCGTAACCTCAATTTAGAAATAAAAAAAGGAAGTAAAATTTTATTAACAGGAAGTAGTGGAATTGGGAAAAGTACATTATTGAAAATGCTTTTACGATACATAGAAGTAGACTATGGGATAATATCCATCTCTAATATTGATATCAATCATTATCATTTAGAAAATATTCGTTCGAATATTACCTATGTCACAAGTGATGAATATTTATTTACGGATACGTTAAGAAACAATATAGAATTATTTAAAGAATATTCAGAGGAAGAGTTTCAAACAGTATGTAAAATATGTTATGTAGATGAACTACTAAAAAAAGGAATCACAGGGTATGATATGGTAATAGAAGAAAATGGTTTTAATTATAGTCATGGAGAAAGACAACGAATTATTCTCGCAAGAAGTATCATCAAAAAAAGTAACATCTATATTTTAGATGAAGCACTAACAGGAATCGACATTTCAAAGGAAAAGAAAATACTAAAGAATATATTTAACTATTTATCGGATAAGACCATCATAGTGATATCTCATCGCTTTAATAATCAGTTTTTATTTGATCGAACCATAAAAATTGCCAACGGGAGAGTATATGAAAATTAGAAATTATGAAAGACAATCCCTCATTCAACTATTAGCTATAATACTAATCCTATCACAAGGAGTTACTATTTTTTTATTAACTCAAATAAAAATCGAAACATTTCAAAAAATAGGAGGAGTAATAGTTAGAAAGGACTTAGCAGCAATTATTGTGAATCAAGAAGAAGCAAAGTTATTTCAACAAAACAAAAATTTATATATAAAGAACAAAAAAATACCTTTTGAAATCGAAGAGGATAGAGGTAAAATTGTCACAAAAAAGAATCAAGAATATCGAGAATTATGGATTCATTTAAAGAAATCAACCGACTATAAAATACAGGATATGATAGAAATATCCATTCATAAAAATAATATACAATTAATAAAAATTTTTAAAATAATATGGGAAGGTGATTAGCATTAGAGTTTTAAATACAGAAGCACTAGAAAGTATAAAAGGGGGAACAAGCGCCCCAATATGGGTTGGAGTTGCCATAGCGGCCTTGATTATCTTTATAGCCGGGGTCATAGAAGGAATCGTGAATCCAGAAAGGTGTAATGAATGAAACGAATAAAGAAAGAATCTCTAAATCAAATAAAGGGTGGAACCAGTACCATAACAGGAACCATTTTAAATGCTTTAGTAGATATTTTCACATTAATAAAGGATGCAGGATATGCAGTTGGCTCTGGAATAAGACGAATTAGTGAAGATCAGTTATGTCCGTTAAAATAGTCAAACAAATACTGATAGGAATCCTTATTCTTTTCATAATAATGATTTTACCCATTCTCATTCGATTTGTTTTTAATTTAGGTGTATATATTGGTGTTTTTTTACGAAATTTGTATTTTTTCGTTGTTTTTTCTTAAAAAACGGTTGAAAATGAAAAAAACATTTGATATAATTCATTTTAGTTAAAGCGAAGGGAGGGAAAAAGTAGATGGCAACTAAAGTAACTGTTAGAGGAAATTTAGATCAAGCTCTAAGAAAGTTCAAACAAAAAGTAGCAAGAGACGGTGTCCCTTCTGAATGGAAAAAAAGAGAAGCTTACGATAAGCCAGGAGTTAGAAGAAGAGCAGCAAAGAAAGAAGGAATTAAAAATTCCAGAAAAAGAGATCGTGCAAATCGTAGCAAAGATTATTAAAAGTTCAAATAGTATCCAATTGGGTACTATTTTTTCATTGAATAATAAACAAAAAAAATATATAATAGTAGCAGGAGATGAGAATATGATTGAAAAATTAGATAAAGATATGATAGAAGCCATGAAAAATAAAGAAAAAGATCGATTAACTGTTATCCGTATGGTAAAAGCTTCTTTAAAACAAGAACAAATCGATCATAAAAAAGAAATCAATGATGAATTATTAATAGATGTTGTAAATAAACAAATCAAAATGAGAAAAGATTCTATAGCAGAATTTGAAAAAGGAAATCGACAAGATTTAATCGATAAAACACAAGAAGAAATCAAGGTACTTTTAGCTTACTTGCCAGAACAATTATCCCAAGAAGAAGTGGAAAAAATCATTGATGAAATTTTTGCAGAAGTAAAACCAGAAGGACCAAAAGATATGGGAAAAGTAATGGGACTTGCTCAAGCAAAATTAAAAGGAAAAGCAGACATGAAAGAAGTATCCACAATCATTCGTGGAAAACTACAATAAAGAGAAGCATTAATCATAAGATTAATGTTTTTTTTATGGAAAAAAAACATATAGTTAAATAGGTGAGTATATGTTAGACAGAATGAATCATTATATTAATGATTTAGAATTTCGCTTTACCATTTTTGAAAATAAAATACATATTATGAATTTTACTAGAATTATTTCTTTAGAAGAAAATAGGATAACCTTCCAAACCAAAAATCAAAAATACACGATAAAAGGTTCTCTCTTTGTCCTAAAAAAAATATTAGAAAAAGAACTATTAATAGAAGGTATAATATCTACGATTGAGGTTCAAAATGAAAAGTCTAATTGACGTAGAAATAAAGGGACATAATCCTAAATACTTCTTAAAAAAAATACTCTATCATAATATTAATATATATTTCTTGGATTTAAAAAAACATTCCATGGTGATTCGCATATCCAAAAAAGACTGGAAAAAATTACAATCCATTCCTACCATTTACAAAATGCATATTATTCATCACTATGGTTGGGAAAAATGGAAACAACTAGGTTGGAATTATCGAATTTGGGTAGGACTATTCTTACTAGGAATCGGAATAAATATAGGACTATCACAATTCATTTGGGGCATAGAAATTCATCACCCAAAAGAATCAATGAAGAAAATCATTCAGAAAGACTTAGCGGAGCTGGGAATAAAAAAATATAATTGGAAGCCATCCAAAGAAAAAGAAAACGCCATAAAAAAGACCATATTGGAAAAAGAAAAAAACATAGTAGAATGGATAGAAATAGAAAGAGTTGGCTGTAAATACATGATTCAGATAGAAGAAAAGAAAAAAGAAATACCAAAGGAAGAATGTATAGGTCGAAATGTGGTGGCCAAGAAAAAAGCCAATATACTAGAAATTCATGCATCAAGTGGAGAAGTAATGAAAAAAAAGGGAGACTATGTAGAAAAAGGGGAAATACTAATCAGTGGCTGGATTCACAACAAAGAAGAAATAGTAGCAAGTCAATGTGCTACTGGACAGATTTATGGAGAAACATGGTATCTTGTAAAAGTATTAATTCCCAATACCATAACAAAAGAAAAATTAGATTCTAAAACATCCTATGGAATCAATCTTCAGTTAGGAACGAAAGAGTTTGATTGGAATAGTCGATGGTCGACCTATAAAAAAGATGTGTATAATATATTAGATAGTTCTATTCTGCCGTTTAGAATAGCTATAGGAAAATATCAAAAAACAAGCACAATTGAAAAAAACTATTCTACAAAAAACGTCGATTCCATAGCATGTAAAATAGCAGCGGATAAAATGCGACAAAATCTATCAAAAGAAGAACAGATCCTAGAGAAAAAAGTTTTGAAAAAACAACAAAAAAATAGTAAAATAGAAGTAGAAGTTTTTTTGCGTGTGAAGGAAGATATAACAGACTATAGTGACCTTCCAGAAAAAACAGAATGAGAAAGGGGATGAAGAGATGCAAAACCCAATTTCTAGCACCATCCAAGGAGTTATTCATTTTACTTGGCCAATGATAGTTATTTCAATGGTTATTATGATATCTTTCCGAATTTGTTATTTAATAAAAAACAAAGAAAGAATTGTAATTTACAAAGAATTATCGATGTTAATATTTGGTGTTTATATTCTATGTTTATTCCAAGTGGTAACCTTTCAAGATGATACAGCTTGGGCCAGTAATAATTTTATCCCATTTCGTGAAATATTAAGATATCATATTACCAGTCGTTTATTTATAAAAAATGTTTTAGGAAATATGATTATGTTTCTACCATTTGGATTTTTTACAAGTTATTATTTAAAAGTGGAAAAAATATATTTGCCACTTTTATTAACCGTAATTGCTTCCATATCTATTGAAGTAGTTCAAATGCTGATAGGAAGAGTATTTGACGTAGATGATTTAATATTAAATATTGTTGGAAGCATTTTAGGATTTGGAATCTATAATCTATTACGAATTATTAGTCAAAAACTACCAGCCTTTTGCCATAAAGAATGGTTTTTGGATGTTTTATCCATCTTAGTATTGATAGCATTAATCATGATTGTTTTAATATAGGAGAAGTTATGAGTAAAATAGAAGTATTTGTACAAGTAGAAGAAGAAATAAAAGAATTAGAAACCGTAGAAAAAGTACTTTATAGTGCCATTGAAAAAGAAAATCTAGAAAACGTTTCCTTTAATCTAATCATTGTGGATAATTCTTATATTCATGAATTAAATAGAATGTACCGTAAGATAGATCGGGAAACAGATGTTATAACATTTGCTTTAGAAGATGAAGATACCCTTGTTTTACCTTCCGAAGAGCGAATATTAGGAGATATTTATATTTCCATTGACAAAGCCAAACAACAAGCAGAAGAATATGGACATTCCTTATTAAGAGAATTATCATTCCTAGCAGTACATGGCTTTTATCATTTATTAGGATACGATCATGCAACTCCAGAAGAAGAAAAAGTGATGTTTGGAAAACAAGAGGAGGTGCTTGAAGCTTATGGAATTAGAAGAGAAAGTTAGAAATAAAGTAAAGAAAAAAATAGGGATTGATGAAAAACGATTAGTGAACAGTTTTAAATATGCTTTTCAAGGAATTGTTCAGTCTTATAAAGGAGAACAAAACTTAAAGATTCATACTGTAATGGCGGTTTTAGTAGTGATATTTGGTTTTTTACTAAATATAAATTACGTAGAATGGCTCGTTTGTTTAGTACTAATCGGTTTAGTGTTAATGGCTGAATTTTTTAATACCGCAATCGAATATGTCGTGGATTTAGCAAGTCCTAAGATTCATCCATTAGCCAAAGCAGCGAAAGATACCGCTAGTGCAGGAGTGTTAATGATGGCCATTATTTCCGCTATTATTGGTCTCATTATCTTTATTCCAAAAATAGTAGAATGGATAGGAGAAATCATATGATAGAAAAATTAAGAGAATTACAAAACAATAGTTATAGTCCTTATTCCCATTATAAAGTAAGTGCCATTGCCGTTATGAAAGATGGAAGAGAATTCGTAGGAGTTAATGTAGAAAATGCTTCCTATGGAGCAACCATTTGTGCCGAAAGAAGTGCCATTCTTTCCGCTATTAGTAATGGATATCACAAAGGAGATTTTAAAGAATTATACGTCATGGTTTCTTCCGAAAAAGTAGGAATGCCATGCTTTCTATGCAGACAAGTAATTTCAGAATTATTTGACAAAGATTGCATGATTCATTGTGTAACAATAGATGGCAAAATAGAAGATTACACGGTATCTCAAATATGCCCTTATCCATTTGGAGAGGAAGATTTAAAATGAAATGTGGATTTGTTAGTTTAGTAGGAAGACCCAATGTTGGAAAAAGTACCTTGTTAAATAGTATTCTAGGAATGAAACTAGCCATTACATCGAATGTCAGTGGAACTACTAGAAATGTGATTCAAGGGATTTATAATGACGAAGATTCTCAAATAGTATTTGTCGATACACCAGGAATTCATAAACCTAGTAATAAACTAGGAAGTTTGATGAATAAAAAAGCCTATAATAACACCGAAGGAGTAGATGTAATTTTATTCCTAATCGATATTTCAAAAGGATTTGGTAGAGGAGATCAATTTATCTTAGATCGTCTAAAAGAAAAAGATATACCAGTTTTCCTATTATTAAATAAAATTGATCTTGTTAAAAATAAAGAAAAATTACTGAAAGATATTGATGAAATAAAAAATCTATATGATTTTGCAGAAATTATTCCAATCTCTGCAGAAAAAAAAGATAATATAGATTTATTACTACAATGTATCAAAAAACAACTACCAGAAAGCGAACAAATCTTTTCGGAAGAAGAATTAACCAATGTTTCAACGCGCTTCATAATGGCCGAATTTGTCCGTGAAAAAATACTAGAATTAACCCATGATGAAATACCTCATACCGTAACTTGTTATGTGGAAAATTATGAAGAAAAGAAAAATGTAGTTCATATTCAAGTACTAATTGTAGTAGACCGAGATAATTTAAAAAAGATTATTATTGGAAAACAAGGCGCTTTGTTGAAAGAAATTGGTATGAGAGCTAGAAAAGATATGGAAGATTTTCTAGGGAAAAAAGTATTCTTAGAAACCTATGTAAAAACTCTAAAAAACTGGAGAGATGAAGAAAAGTATTTCTTGGAATTAGGTTTAAAAGAAGAAGATGAATAAAAAAAAGAAAAAATCACCACTATAAAAGTAGAGGTGATTTTATGAATTTAAAACTATTATGGTATTTATTTCAAAAAACAGGAGATATTCGATATTATAATTTATTAATGCAAATAAAAAAGAAGTGATAGGATGAAAATTGAAAGCGTAGAAGGAATTGTTCTAAGTGAGACCAATTATAGTGAATCGAGTAAAATATTAAATGTTTTAACTCAAGAACACGGACTCATAGGAGTTATGTCAAAAGGATGTCGTAATCTAAAAAGCAAATTAAGAGGAGTAAGCAGAAAACTCGTATATGGAACATTTCATATTTACTATAAAGAAAATGGTTTATCCACTTTAATTGGAGTGGATGTAAAAAACTCTTTTTCCAAAACCATGATGGATTTGGAAAAAATATCCTATTCTTCCTTTCTCTTAGATTTGGTTCTTCAAGTGGTAAGACAAACCGAAGAAGAAGGAATATTTGAATTGCTAAAAGATACCCTTTTAAAAATAGAAGAAGGACTGGACCCTATCGTTTTAACGAATATTTTAGAACTAAAACTATTAGATTATTTAGGAGTCTCTCCAAGTATCGATTGTTGTGCTCATTGTGGCAGTAATAAACAAATTGTAACCTTATCGAGTGATGCTGGTGGATATGTTTGTAAAGACTGCTATAACAATGAACCTTTGGTATCCGATAAAACTATTAAGATGATTCGCATGTATTATTATGTAGATATCAAAAATATAACAAAACTAGAAGTAAAAAAAGAAATAACCGATGAGATAAATGAATTCTTAGATGATTATTATGAAAGATTTACCGGATTATATATTAAAAGTAAAGATTTTTTGAAGAAGATTAACCAATTGAATCAAAAATAAAAACTTTTCTTTTTAAGAAAAGTAATATATAATGGTATTGGTGATGATATGGATTATTTAGAGTATGGAATTATTGCCTTAGTTTTATTAGTAATTTTACTAGCTATCTTAAAAGCAACGAAAAAAGATGCTGGTCTAGATTTCAATAAACTAGTAGAATTATTAGGAGGAAAAGATAATATCATAAATACAGAGACAAATATGTCTCGTTTCAAAGTAACGTTAAAAGATGTTTCTCTAGCAAATAAAGAAGGCATTCAAAAATTAGGAGCCAAAGGAATAGTAGAAATTGATAATCAATTGAAAATTATTTTAGGATCCGATTCCAAGCAATTAAAAAAATATATTGATGAAATTAAATGACATTTATGTCATTTTTTTCTTTTTTCGACAATTTTTTCAGAATCCATTTTATATACTAAAAAAGGTGAAAAAAATGGAACATACAATAAATGACTTATTACATGAAATAAAGAATTCTTTAGCAATTTGTAAAGGCTATATCGAAATGGATTTGCCGAATCATTATCAAATCCTAGAAGAAGAAATCAATCGTAGTTTGTCATTGATACAAACTTGGAACTCTGCTCAAATGAAAAAAGAAGAATTGGATTTAAACTTACTAATTGAAGACAGTACAGAAGTATTAGAAGACTTATTTCAAAAAAACAATAGTGAAATCATAATGTTGAATGAAGGAGAATACTATATTCAAGGAGATTATGAAAAACTAAAACAAGCATTATTAAATATCTTAAAAAATGCCTTTGAAGCAAAAAATAATCAAAAACTAATTGTGGTGATTAAGACTATTTCTAAAAAAGATTCCTATGAGATTTCCATAGTGGATAATGGCTGTGGAATGTCAGAAGAAGTCATGAGTAAAGTTCAAAAAGGGCACTATACCACCAAAAAACATGGAACAGGCTTAGGAATCCCTTTCATTCGAAAAGTCATTGAATCTCATGGTGGGAAAATGATATTAGAGTCCAAAATAAATTTAGGAACGAAAGTATTAATTCGTTTGCCAAAAGAAAAAGTCTAAAAAGACTTTTTAATAGTAGTAATTATTATTACTAGAATAAGTTGGATAAATTGGATAAGGTGAATAAACTGGATACATAGGGATTGGATAATAACCAGGACTATTATATTGATTATTCGCTAATCCATATCCCAAGGCCGTTCCAGCTAAACCTCCAACCAAAAATGGTGCCAAAAAGAACCGATCTTCTTCTGGATAATAAGAAGTGGTAGTAGTGGAATTGCTCCTCATAGGAGAATAATTGGAATACATAAAAACCTCCTTTACTATAATGTATGAAAAAAGAAAAAAATCGTTATTCCCTAGTCAAGAGAAAAAAAATATGTTATAATGAGCATCAGTTGAAAACTTGTATAAAAAGAGGGATGAATATGGAACGATTACAAAAAGTAATAGCTGCATCGGGAATTACTTCTAGAAGAAAAGCAGAAGAAATGATTTTAGCCGGAAAAGTGAAAGTAAATGGCATAGTAATAAAAGAATTAGGAACAAAAGTAACCGGAAAAGAAGAAATTGAAGTAGATGGAAATCTATTAGCCAAAGAAGAAAAAGAATATTACTTACTAAATAAACCAAGAGGAGTAGTCACAACAACCAAAGATGAAAAAGGACGAAAAACAGTGGTTGATTTCATCGATACAAACGCAAGAATATATCCGGTTGGAAGACTAGACTATGACACAACAGGAGTTTTACTACTAACAAACGATGGAGATTTTGCAAATCTGTTGATGCATCCAGGAAATGAAATTGATAAAGTATATCTTGCCAAACTAAAAGGTATTATTAAAGTAGAACAAATTGAAGCATTAAAAGAAGGAATTCTATTAGATGATACTATGGTGAAAGCTTCTCGTGTAAAACTAAAAAAAGTAAACAAAGAGAATAATACCTGTATGGTAGAAATAACCATTCATGAAGGAAAGAATCATCAAGTAAAGAGAATGTTTGAAAAAGTTGGTTTCCTAGTAGATAAATTAACAAGAGAAAGAGTAGGAATCTTCACCGTAGATCACTTAGCTTCTGGAGAATATCGAAAATTAACTCCAAAAGAAGTAGCAACCATCTATAACTTGAAAAAGACACAAAAAAAAGAACTATCAAAGTAGTTCTTTTTTTATTCAGCTTCTTGGATAGCTCCTGTTGGGCAACTTTCAATAGCTTCTTTTGCTTTATCTTTTTTATCTTCTGGAACAACATCTACTTTAGTTTGAGATACTCCATCTTCATTAATTTCGAATAGTTCTTCTGCAATAGCAAGGCAAGCTCCACATCCAATACATGCTTCTTGATTTACTTTAACTTTCATGTACATCTTTCCTTTCATAAACTATTATACCGGAAAAAAAATAGAAGGTAAAGAGATAGAGAACAGAAAAGTAGGGTTTCCAAATTCTCTTTGACGTAAAGGCCCCGATAATCTCTTTTGTTTTTATAGTTAGTGTGCTAAAATGATAATAGAAGGTGAGTAGTATGAAGAGAATGGATCGCTATAGTGAAACGACCAATCGTCTTAGTAGAGTAGAAAAAAATCAAAACTTATATCAAGACGTATCAAATAACGCTATTTATACCAATATTACGGATGTAACAAACGCCAATGCTTTTGAAATTGGCAAAGAAACCTCTTCTGCTCATCAATCACGAGAGTCTTATCAACAAATGCAAAAGTTTAAAAACTTTGAACCAATTTCACCAGAGAAAAAAGAATTAGAAGATTATAATCACCTATATCAAAAAAGAGAAAATAAAGTATATGATATAAATAGTGTCCTAGAAAATGCTAGAAAAAATCGTTCCGATAAAGATGAATTAGAAGAAAAGAGAAAACTAAAGAACAATGCTTATAATATCTTATCGGGAGTAAACAAAGAAGAACTAGAAAAATATCGAGAAGAAAAAAGAAAAAAAATATTAACTCCCGAAGAAGAAGAAATCCGAGATTTAATTGATACCATTGCTTCTAAGACACTAGCAGGAGAATTAGATAAAGAAACCACAGTGGATCTTTTAAGTGACTTAATGGCAACTAATATGCTAGATAAAGTTGCTCCAACCAAAGAAAATCCTGAAATCAAGGAAGAAGTGGTAGAAGAAACAGAAGAAAAGAAACCACAAGAAGAAATATCAGAAGAAAAAGAACCAACAAAAATCGAAGAAACGAAAGAAAACTCCAAAGTAGAAAAAGATACAGATTTTTATACCAGAAGTATGGATTTATCCGATAAAGACTTCGATATGAGTGATGAATTTAAAGATAAAACACTTCCATTATGGATCAAATTATTGTTGTTTTTCTTAGTGGTTGTCGTGCTTTCATTAGCCGGAATTTATATCTATCAAAGATTTTTTTAAAAGGGAAAAGTTTATGTTCAACTTTCTCTTTTTTTTTGATATGATAGATATGGGTGATGGAAGAATATGAACACAAACTTCATAGTAGATGATTATGTTTTGATCTGGAATTTATTATTTGGAGCTTCCATTTCAGAACCTATATATAAATTAAAACAAAGAATTTGGGATACTTATAAAAATGAATATAATGAAAGTTTCAAAGACAAATCCCAAATAATGAAAGACTATAAAAATTTTATACCAAATGACGATACCGTCTATAACATAGTATTAGATAGTAAAGATTATGAAAAACTAAGAAAACAAGCCGATAAATATCGTATCGAAGTGATGCGAATTTGGGATAAAAATAAAAAAGAAACAGATCATTTATACAAAAATATGATTCGTAAAAAAATACCAGATTATTCTGTTTTTATTGTGAACAAAGAATTAAATATAATTGATCATACGGAAGAACACAATCTAATTGTAGGAAAAGAAATGGACAAAAAAGAACCATTAAAACTATTATTAGAAATGAATATGGTAATTATCAAAAATAATATAAAAAGATACAAAGAAGAATACGAAGATTTTAAAAAAGCAATCTTAGAATTGGCTGTTTTAAATGAATATGCAACGAGAATTAGCGGTAGAAGCTGCTACCAAAGTGGAAGCCCTTCACTATTACCATTAAAAAGATGTATTTATCCATATTGGTTAATGTATTTAGGCGTTCCTAAAGAAGAATTTGAACAATATATGATGCGAGATAAGATCGTATTTGAAGCAAATAAATATGCTTATGAAAAAGAATTAAAGAAAATGGACATAGAAGAGTTTATTGAATTCTGCATTCGTAACAAACGATACATGATTCGAGAAACGAAGGAAGAAAAAAACGTAGCCGTATAACAAGAAGTACAGGGGGAATGAAAATGGACGAGAAAATAAAAGTATTGTTAGACAAAATAAGTATTGATGAGAACTCTTATCAATACTTTTCTGCGGCCAAAATTCCTAAAATTAAAGTAAATTCCAAAGTAGATAGTTGGCAAGTAATGATAGATATAGATAAATTGCCACCAATAGAAGTATTTGAAGAATTACAAGAGAAAAAAATGGCTCTAGATAAAAATGCCAGTAAAATAGAATTTTATTGGAATCCAGAAGAAAAACCATTAGAATTATTTCAATCCTATTATCCATACTTATTAAAACAATTAAAAGAAGATTTAAAGGTATTAGAATTATATGAAGATTCTCTTCAAATAGAAGATGACTTTTTAGTATTATTTGTATCCAATGAATTAGAAAAAGAAAAAATAGAAAAATGTCTAGATAAAATAAATCGTTTTTATAAACAATTAGGATATGCCTTTAATATAGAAGTAAAGATACATCAAGATAAAAATATACTAGAAGAGATTCAGCAAGAATTAAATAATTATGAAATGCCAGTAGTAGAGAAAAAGAAAAAAACTTCCACCGAAGAGGCAACAACAGGAGAAAAGAAAAAATATCATCGAGAGGCGAAAGATCCAAACAGTATCATAGGAAGAGGAATTAAAGAAGATCCGATTAAGATAAAGACATTATTAGGAGAAGATAATAATGTCGTAGTAGAAGCCAAAGTATTTGGAGTAGATTACTTTGAATCCAGTAAAACCGATTTTAAAATTATTACCTTAAAAATAACGGATTTTTCAGATAGTATTTATTGCAAAGTTTTTGTAAGAGAAGAAGAGGAATACAAAAGACTATGCAAAGAATTGAAAGAAGGAAATTGGTATAAAATTCGAGGATATACCAAAAATGATACCTTTGCCAAAGAATTAGTATTAAATGCTAGAGATATTATTGCGATTGAAAAAGAAGAAACAACTGTAAAAGATACAGCCGAAGTAAAAAGAGTAGAATTACATTGTCATACCAAAATGAGTCAAATGGACGGAGTGGCCGATGAAACCGATATTGTGAAAACAGCTATGAAGTTTGGTATGAAAGCCGTAGCTATTACCGATCACAATGGAGTACAAGGATTTCCACATGTCTTTAATATGGTAACGAGTAATAATAAAAAATTAGAAGAAGGACAAGAACCATTTAAAGCCATCTATGGAGCAGAATTAACCATGATTGACGATTCGGTTAATATAGTCGTTCGTCCAAACGATGAAATTATGTTAGATCAAACCTATGTGGTTTTTGACTTTGAAACGACTGGTTTTAATGCCGGTGGAGCGGATTCCATCATCGAAATAGGAGCCGTAAAAATTAAAAATGGAGAAATCCTAGAAAGATATGATGAATTAATCAATCCAGGAAGACCATTACCAGAAAAAATAGTAGAATTAACCAATATTACCGATGCTATGTTAGAAGGAAAAGACAACGAAGAAAATGCCGTAAAACGCTTTATCGAATGGTTTGGTGATTGCCCAATGGTGGCTCATAACGCCAAATTTGATACTTCCTTCCTAGAAATGGCTTATAAAAAATATAATTTAGGAACGTTTCAAAATCCTGTAATCGATACCCTAGAATTATCAAGAACATTAGATAATACCTATGCTAGACATTCCTTGTCAGCCTTAGTAAAACGGTATGAAGTACCATGGGATGAAGATGCTCATCATAGAGGAGATTATGATGCCGAAGGAACCGCTCTAGTCTTCCATAAAATGCTAAAGAAATTATCCAATCGTAACATTGAAAAAATGTCTGATTTAGATCGTTTAGTTAGCAAAGAAGAAATTCATAAATATGGACGTGCTCATCACATCAATATTTTAGTAAAAAATCAAATTGGTTTAAAACACTTATTTCAATTAATATCCCTTGCTAATACAACGTATCTATATAAAACACCAAGAATTTTAAGAAGCGTAGTAGAAGAATATCGAGAAGGTCTATTAATTGGTAGTGGTTGCTATGAAGGAGAAGTATTTAACGAAGCAAAATCCAAAAGTGATGATGAATTATCAAATATTATTCGATTCTATGATTATGTAGAAGTACAACCAATGGAATGCTATGATCACTTAATTCAAACGGGGGATTTTGCAACGAGAGTAGAAGTAGCTGCGAATATCGAAAAGGTTGTTAGAGTTACCGAAGAAGCTGGAAAGATTATTGTGGCAACAGGAGATGTTCATCATATTAAAAGAGATGACAAAATCTATCGTGAGATTATTGTAAATCAAAAAGTTCCTGGAGGAGGAAGACATCCACTCGCCAGAAATGGAATTAAAGAAATTCCATCCAACCATTTCCGTACGACCAATGAAATGCTCGAAGATTTCCAATTCTTAGGGGCCGAAAAAGCGTATGAAATTGTAGTAGAAAATACCAATAAAATAGCCGATATGTGTGACATTGTGGAAGTTATACCAGATACCGGTGGTATCCCATTCTCTCCAAGAGTTAAAAGTGATGATGGAGAATCTTACCTAGACTGTCCAGTAGTTGTAACCGACCTTGTATATACAAAAGTAGCCGACTGGTATGGAGATCCACTTCCCTATGCCATTGAAGAAAGAATCGCAACCGAATTGTATGGAGATATTGTTTATCGAATTGTAACAGAAGAATTACAAAAAGAAAACTTATCAGATGAAGAATTTCAAAAACAATCCCATAAAAAACTTCATGATATTATTCTTCAAGGAAAAGATAAAGTAGTAGAGTATGTAAAAGAGTATGTAAAACGGACATCCGAAGAAGAACTAGATGAAAAAGGATTAGAAAAAGCTACCAAAAAAGCGTTAGGAGGAGTTATTGGAGGAGGATTCGATCCAATTTACTTAATTGCCCAACGTTTGGTAAAACACTCGAATGATGAAGGATATTTAGTAGGTTCCCGTGGGTCCGTAGGATCAAGCTTTGTCGCAACGATGATGGGAATTACTGAGGTTAATCCACTAGCAGCTCACTATCGTTGTGAAAAATGTAAGTTAAGTATATTTGAAGATGAAAATGGAAAACCATATGGAGCCGATTACTCTTCTGGTTTTGATTTACCAGATAAAGACTGTCCTAATTGCCATATACCGATGATTAAAGACGGGCAAGATATGCCATTTGCTACATTCTTAGGATTTAATGCCGATAAAGTTCCTGATATTGACTTGAACTTTTCAGATTTAAATCAAGCCAGTGCGCATGCTTATACAAAAGTATTGTTCGGAGAAAACAATGTCTATCGTGCGGGAACCATTGGTACCGTAGCCGATAAAACCGCCTTTGGATTCGTCAAAGGATACTGTGAAGAAAAAGGATTAGGAGATATGCGTACCGCCGAGGTAGAACGTCTAGCAATTGGTTGTACAGGAGTAAAGAGAACAACGGGACAACATCCAGGTGGAATTGTCGTTATTCCCGATTATAAAGATGTATCCGATTTTACTCCATACCAATTTCCAGCCGAAGATGCAACGGCTGAATGGAAAACGACTCACTTTGATTACCATTCGATTGATCAGTGTTTATTAAAACTAGATATTTTAGGACATTCAGATCCAACTCAATTACGTTTAATTCAAAATCAATCTGGAACGGATATTCTAAAAGTACCATTAGATGATAAAGCGACGATGAGTATCTTTACTTCAACGGAAGCCTTAGGAGTAACCAAAGAACAAATTATGTGTAATACGGGGACACTTGGAATCCCAGAATTTGGTACTTCCTTTACCATTAAATTAGTAGAGGATACCAAGCCTACAACTTTTGGAGAATTAATTAAGATTTCAGGTCTTTCTCATGGTACCGATGTATGGCTTGGAAATGCCCAAGAATTAATTCAAAATAATATTGTTCCTTTTAAAGATACAATAGGCTGTCGTGACGATATTATGGTGTATTTAATGTACAATGGAGTAAAACCATTAAAAGCCTTTAAAATAATGGAGTTTGTTCGTAAAGGAAAAGCCTCCAAAGAACCAGAAGCTTGGCAAGAACATGTTAAGACAATGCAAGAAGCCAATATTCCAGAATGGTTTATTAATTCTTGTGCCAAAATTAAATATATGTTCCCCAAAGCTCACGCAGCTGCTTATGTTATTTCCGCATTCCGTATTGCTTGGTATAAAGTGCATATGCCTGTTTATTTCTATGCATCTTGGCTATCTTCCAAAGCAACGGATATCGATTTAGATAGTATGGTAAAAGGATATAATACCATTAAGGCAAGAATCGAAGACATTCAAGAAAAAGGATTTGAAGCATCCAACAAAGAAAATGGTCAATCCGAATCTTTAAAAGTAGCTCTTGAAGCCACTGCTAGAGGAATGAAATTCTTGCCAGTAGATTTATACAAAAGCGATGCTACTGTCTGGGTGGTAAAAAGTGATACCGAAATCTACCCACCATTTAATGCCATTGATGGCTTAGGGGATACTGTAGCCAAAAACATTGTAGCCGAAAGAGAAAAAGGAAACTTTATTAGTATCGAAGATGTACAAAAAAGAGCCAAAGTATCTCAAACATTAATTGATAAAATGAAAGAAATGGGAATCTTTGAAGGATTACCAGATTCCAATCAGTTAACATTATTCTAAAGAATGTAGGAAAGTCTACATTCTTTTTTATTTACGTAAACAAAAAAATGACAGTGTTGAGATTTATTGACAAAAATATTAAAGCTATATTATCCTTAAGCTATAAAATGGGAGTGGAATAATGAAAAGAAATAGTAGGAAAATGTATTTAGCTTTATTTGTATTGATGTGTTTTTTAGGAATAGGATACGCATTTTTACAAACAGAATTGCAAATTAATGGTACCGCAGATTTTTTGGGAGCAAATTGGAATATTCACTTTAATAATTTAGTGGTTAATCCCAATAGTGTAGAACTATCTAGTGGAAATACGGCTGCGACAATATCAGAATCCACAACAGAAGTGACCTATGCCATTACTTTAAAGGAACCCGGAGACTTCTATGAATTCACGGTCGATGCCGTAAATAAAGGTACCATCGATGGAATGGTAGAATCCGTTACTAGTAAAATGAACGGAGTAGAAATAACGACATTACCTGCTTATATGGAGTATTCTGTTACTTATAGTGATGGAATAGAATTAGCTCCTAATCAATACTTAAAAACCGGAGAGACAGAAACCTATAAAGTACGTATTGGTTATAAAGCGAACATTAACGCTAGTGACTTACCAGCACAAACACAAAACAAAACATTTAGTTTTAGTGTAACTTATGTCCAAGCAGATGAGAATGCTGTTGAAGTATGTTCTCCAAGTGATTTTTCTACTGATAGTTGGGAAACTGTTGTGTGTGCAGCTAAAAGAGGATTATTTGATACCTATAATGTTGGTGATACGAAGACAGTAGAGTTAGGAAATAGTTTAGGTACTCATACTTTGAGAATAGCAAATATGTCTACTCCTAGTGAATGTGCAACAACAGGATTTAGTCAAACAGCCTGTGGAGTAGTATTAGAATTTGCAGACATTATTACAATGCATAATATGAATAGTCCTGCTACAAATGTTGGAGGATGGCCTGCTAGAGAATTAAGGACATATGTAAATAATGATATTTATAATGCCTTACCAACAGTAATTAAGAATGCCATTATTGACACAACAGTAGTATCAGGACATGGTTCAACTACAGGAGAGACTAATTTTACTTCAACTGATAAACTATATTTATTATCTACCCATGAAGTATGGGAAGAGGCAGATGGAAATCCAAGTATTGGCATAGATTATTATGATTCATCTTATAATAATACAAGACAATTAGACTACTATGCAGGATTAAATATTACAACATCAAATTGTTCAGGAGCAATTAAGCAAAGAAATGGTATAAACGCTAATTGGTGGCTGCGCTCGGCTCACTCCAATCATAACGCGTTTTTCAGCTACGTGAAAAATAATGGTAATTGGGGTAACACCGATTCTACTGCTACTCACGGGGTTTCGCCAGCTTTCCGGATTGCTTAATACTGTATCATTTTATCTGTTTTAATATGAAAGAGATGAAAAAAATACCGATATAGTAATTAATACTTGAATGCCAAGTGTTAATCATAGATTAGTGATGTATTGAATAAGATGCTAATAAAGATGATATCTTCAATAGTTTAAATGGATATATAGAATTCATAATATTTTAAATATGAAATATCTCAAATCTTTTAGAAGAATAAATTAATATAAGAAAATAGAAATTGTAGTCATACAGTTTCTTTTTTGTTATAATGATAAATAGAAGGAGGAAATATGAAAAAGAAAATTAGTGTTTTATTAGTAATTTTAGTAACCATTTTAGCAATGCCAGTATTTGCTTTAGAGGAAAACCTAACAGCAGATAATAATGTTACGTTAGAAAAGAATATTGCAGCAACCAATTTTGTAGCCGGAAATCATGTGAAAACAGCATCTGAGATTGATGGAATTAACTTTGTTGCTGGAAACAAGATTAGCATTTCTAGTAAACAAGATTATTTGTTTGCTGCTGGAAACAGTGTGTATTTGAAAGATATTGAGACGAAAGATGCTTTTGTAGCCGGAAATGACATAACAATAGAATCTTCTACGATTCGTGATTTATACGCTGCAGCAGAAACAATTGAAATCGCATCCGATATTTCTCGTAATGCTTATCTTGCTGGAAATACGATTTTCATCAATTCCAAAATTGAAGGAGATGTAGTGGTTGCGGGAGAAGATATTGAATTAGGAGAAAATGCGGTTATTACGGGTACTTTCAAATATCCAAAAGAGGTAAAACCAGTCATTCATTCAAAAGCCGAAATTGGAAAGAAAGAAACGTATAAATCTAGTGATGGAGTAGTAGAGATTGATTATCATCCATCTCCATATGCTAGAATCTTCTCTAAAATGATGTCTTTCTTAAGTCTATTATTAATCGCTTTATTACTATTACTATTAAGAAAAGATCTTTATAAGAAGATAGACAAAACAAAAAAAGAAGGAATGGAAGTATTAAAATTATTTGGTACTGGATTCCTTACTTTAGTAGCAGCTCCTATTATGGCAATTATCGTTATGATCACAGTAATTGGAATCCCACTTAGTGTTCTTACGTTAATGCTATATGGAGTACTAATTTATCTTTCTGCCATTCCAACTGCTTACTATTTTGGTAAATGGATTCTAAAAGATAAAATTAAAAATGATTACTTATTACTAACAGTTTCTTTACTAGCAATTTTCCTAGTAGAATTAATTCCTGTCTTAGGTGGCTTAGTAGGATTTATCTCTCTTACCGTTGGACTTGGAATCTACGTAAATCTATTAGTAAAATCTGTCAATCAATAAGAAACAAAAAGGAACATCTAAGGATGTTCTTTTTTATGATATAATAAAATTGGTGATAGAAATGGATGGAGTCATTGTAATCAACAAACCGAAAGGAATTACTTCCTTTGATGTAGTACGACAAGTAAGCAAGTATTTTCATACCAAAAAAGTAGGACATACGGGAACACTCGATCCTATGGCAGAAGGAGTCTTAATCATTTGCTTAGGAAAAGCAACTAAAATTGTCGAATTATTAACCGCAACGGATAAAGAGTATACAGCAGGTGTTCAACTAGGAATTGAAACAGACACTTATGATATAGAAGGAGAAGTATTAGAGAACAAAGAAGTTCCTAAAAACTTACCAATAGAAGAAACACTTCACTCATTTCAAAAAACATACCTTCAAGAAGTTCCTATCTATTCCGCTGTAAAAGTAAATGGTAAAAAACTATACGAGTATGCAAGAAACCATCAAGAAGTAGAATTGCCAAAAAAAGAAGTAACCATCAAAGAAATTCAATTAATAGAAAAGAAAGACAATACTTTTCTATTTCATACAAAAGTTACCAAAGGGTGTTATATCCGTAGTCTCATTCATGAGATAGGAAAGTCCCTAGGAACCGGGGCAGTGATGACATCTCTAGTTCGTACCAAACAAGGAAATGTTTCCATAGAAGAAGCTTATACCTTAGAAGAATTAGAAAAAGGAAATTACAAAGTTTACTCGATAGAAGACGTTTTACCATATCCTATTGTTCCGGTGACAAATGAGTTAGAAAAGAAAATTCGTAACGGAGTAAGAATATCAAATGATTGGGAAATTGAGGATAAAGTAATATTTCGTTCCTTTGAAAACGAATTGTTGGGAATTTATGAAGTAGAAAATCAAGAATTAAAAGTGTGGAAAAACTTTGCTTCTGAGAAAAAGAAAGATATAATAGAATCATAAAGTAGAGGAGTGATGCTAATGCAAAACTACTATAAAATATTAGGTGTAGATTCCAAAGCCACCAAAGAAGAAATTATGGAAGCTTACTACAACAAGTTAAAACAATATCATCCAGATATTGCAATTGGAAAAATATTATCCAATGAAGAAAAAGCAACCTTAACTCAAAAGTTTAAAATAGCATCCAAAGCCTATGAAACATTATCTTCTCAAGAAAAAAGAGAAGAATATGATAAATTATACGCGCGTTATTTAGAAGAAGTAAGACAAGAAGAGGAAGCTTTCCAAAGAGCCCAAGAAGAAAAAAAGAGACAAAATAGTTGGACTCAAGCCTATAAAGAAGTTCGTCAAGACGAACAATCTTATGATTTTATCTCACGGCACACAGCCTTCAATCAGTTATTCCGTCATGAATTTGAAGGAAAAGTAGATTCATTTCCCAAAGAAGTAGCCTTTCGTATGGGACAAGGAACCGTTCATGTATTCGGAGAGGCCCTATATCAAATTCGAAAACTTGGTTATATTACCAAAGATAATTTTCCAAGATTTGTTCTCAGAAATCGAGGATTAATAGGGGGAATTCTAGTAGCAGGAACTTTGATAACAGCTGCTAGTATAAAAGGCAAAGAACCAACAGAACTAGGATATATACCAGAAGCAACACCGATTGTGGAAGAACAAGTAGAAACAGTATCGAGAGAAGAAAATAAAACGTATACCTTAATGAGAAATTATAGAATTCCCAAAGGAGATACTTTATCAGAAATATCTGAAAATGCTAGAACTCCTATCGAAGAAATACAAGATATCAATCACATTCATGGAACCACGATATATGCAGGAGATCACATCCGTATTCCATATACCATTCCAGAAGAGGATTTAATGTATTATACTTATACTATCAAAGTAGGAAATCAAAGCTTAGAAGACATTACGAGAATGTATGAAACAGATATTGATACTCTTATGACTTTAAATGAAGGATCTATTACTTGGATGAATGGAAACTATATTCTATTTTCAGAAGATTTAAGAGTTCCTCATTTTATTACGATGCAAGAATATAATAATATAACAGAAAATAATATAGTTAAACGATAAATACTTGTAAAAATAAAAAAATATGTTATAATACAAACAGAAAGGAGTGGGAAAGAAAAAGTCCCACTCTTATTATTTGGGAGGTGTTTATGAAAGAAACCGTAGAGAATCTAGTAAACGAAGCTATCAAAGATTTAAATGTCTTTGTAAGTGATGCATTTATAGATACAGAAGAAGGAAAGAAACGTTTTAACATTGTATTAGATAGTGAGGAAGTAATTGATTTAAATAAAATTACAGAAGCATCTAGAATTATTAATAAAATAATGGATGAGAATGAAAGTGTTATGGAAGATGCCGATGAGTTAGACATTTTCTCAAAAGAGAAGGGAGAAGAATAAAATGAATGGAAAAGAATTTAAAAAAGCATTGGATAACATTGTAGCGGAAAAAGATATTGATCCAGAAGTAGTATACAGTGCTATGGAATTAGCCTTAACATCTGCTTACAAAAAGAATTTTAATTCAAAAACAAATGTAAAAGTATTATTTGATCGAGTAACAGGAGAAATCAAAGTATACTCTTTCTTAACCGTTGTACCAGATGACAAAATGACGAAAGAAGAATATGATGATGATCTATTTGAAAAATATGCAGAAGATGATGAATTAGATACAAAACCAGAAGAGACAGAAGAAGGAGAGGAAACAACAGAAGAAGCATCTGAAGAAGAAAAACCACAAATGACTTTCTTCAATCCAGAAACAGAAATCAAATTAAGCGACGCCAAGAAAATTGATAAATCTCTTGAAATAGGAGACACGATTGATACCGAAGTAACACCAAAAGACTTTGGACGTGTAGCAGCATCTACTGCCAAACAAGTAGTTGTTCAAAAGATTCGTGAAGCGGAAAGAAATAGCATCATGGAAGAATTTGGAGACAAACAAGATGAATTATTAATTGGTACCGTTGCCCTAGAAGACACCGATAATTATTTTATTGATTTAGGAAGAACAAATGGAATTTTACCAAAGAAAGATATCATTCCAGGAGAAACAATTGAAATGGGTTCTCAAATAAAAGTTTATGTTTCGAAAGTAGATAATAATGGAAAAAATTTATTAATCTTATTAAGTAGATCTCATTATGGATTTGTAAAACGTTTATTTGAATTAGAAATACCAGAAATCAATGATGGAACGGTTATGATTTATAGTGTTGCAAGAGACGCAGGAAACAGAAGTAAAGTAGCGGTTTATTCTGAAAATCCAAATGTAGATCCAATAGGAGCATGTATTGGAGAAAAAGGATCTCGTATTGCAAGAATTATTAATGAATTACATGGAGAAAAATTAGACGTTGTTAAATATGATCCAGATCCAGCTGTCTTTATTGAAAATGCCTTGTCTCCTGCAAAAGAATTAACAGTAGCAATCACAGACCCTAAAAAGTTAGAAGCTATGGTAATAGCCGATGGAGATAACTTCTCATTAGCCATTGGTAAAAAAGGACAAAATGCCCGTCTAGCAACCAAATTAACGAAGTTTAAGAAGATTGATATTAAAACATCAGAACAAGCCAGAGAGGCTGGAATAAACTTTAGATAAGGAGGAATCCTATGAAACAAAAGAAGATTCCACTACGTACCTGTGTGGTAACCAAAGAATCTCTTCCTAAGAAAGAATTATTAAGAATCGTTCGTACTCCAGAAGGAGATATTGAAGTCGATGAAACAGGAAAATTAAATGGAAGAGGAGCATATATTAAAAAGGACCTTGAGGTCTTAGAAAAAGCTCGTAAATCCAATATTTTGGAAAAACGCTTAGAAGTAAAAATAGATGATGAAGTCTATGAAAAAATAAAAAATTGTATAGAAAAGTGAGGTGGTCATCATGATGACATTAGAAGATTATGCTTTAGACGTTGGCAAATCCGTAGAAGAAATAAAAGCCATATGTGATAAAGTAGGAATTCATTACGAAGATGAAAACACATTACTAGATGATATTAGCATTACTCTATTAGACAATCAATTGGCTGAAGAGACAGCAGAAAAAGAGGAGGATACTCCGGATTATGAAGAAAGACGATTAGAAGAAGAAGTAGAAGATAAAGCCGAAGAATTAGCTTATTCCACCAAAATTGATATGGATAATGAACAAAATTTTACAAAAGTAAAACAAAATAAACAAGCTAAGAAAACGGATAACAATAAGAAAGATTTCTTAAAAGAAAGAAAAAAAATCTACAAACATCGTGAAAAATTACAAAGTAATGAAACTCCTCAAGATGAAAACGTAATTCTTTATAAAGAAGGAATGACCGTTACAGATTTAGCTAATATATTAGAAGTAGCTCCTGTAGAACTAGTAAAAAAATGTATGGCACTAGGAGTTATGGCTTCCCTAAATCAATCTCTTGATTATGATACAGCAGAAGTAATCTCTTCGGATTATGACAAAGTATTAAAGAAAGAAGAAACCGCAGATATCTCTAATTTTGAACAATATGAAATAGAAGATCGTCCAGAAGATTTAGTAGAACGTCCTCCAGTAGTAACCATTATGGGACACGTTGACCATGGAAAAACAACTCTATTAGACTACATTCGTAATAGTAACGTAGTAAGTGGAGAAGCCGGAGGAATTACCCAAGCAATTGGTGCTTATTCAGTAACCTGCAAAGACAAAGTAATTACGTTTATTGATACACCAGGACATGCAGCCTTTACCGAAATGCGTGCTCGTGGAGCTCAAATAACCGATATTGTAATTATTATAGTCGCAGCAGATGATGGAATTATGCCTCAAACAAGAGAAGCTATCGATCATGCCAAAGCCGCTGGAGTACCAATTATTGTAGCTATTAACAAAATTGATAAACCAGAAGCGAACATTGAACGTATTATGACTGGTTTAGTAGAAAATGGCTTAACTCCAGAAGAATGGGGTGGAGATATCATTGTAAACAAGATTTCTGCCAAAACAGGAGAAGGAGTAGAAAACCTATTAGAAAATATCTTGCTAGTAGCCGAAATGCAAGAATACAAAGCCAATCCATCTCGTTATGCAACAGGAGCGGTAGTAGAAGCTAAGAAAGATTCAAAAGTTGGTTCTATCGCAACATTATTAATTCAAAATGGTACTCTTCGCTTAGGAGATCCAATTGTTATCGGAAACTATGCTGGAAAAGTTAGAACACTAAAAAACGATAAAGGACAAAATATCGTAGAAGCAGGTCCATCTACTCCAGTAGAAGTAACAGGTATTTCAGAAGTACCAAGTGCTGGAGACAAATTTATGGCATTTGAATCTGAAAAACAAGCCAAAGACATTGCTGCATCCCGTGCTCTTCGTTCCAAAGAACAAGATACGAACTTTAGTGGTATGACCTTAGAAGATTTATTTGGTCGCATTAAAGAAGGACAAAAAGAAATAAATGTTGTCTTAAAAGCCGATGTAAATGGTTCCTTAGAAGCCGTTCGTAATGCGTTAGAAAAAATAGATGTAGAAGGAGTAAAAGTATCCGTTATCCGTGGAGGAGTCGGAGCTATTACCGAAAGCGATGTCGTTCTAGCATCTGCATCTCATGCTATTATTATTGGATTCAATGTACGTGCTTCATCATCCGCAGCGGATATCGCCAAACAATATGGTATTGAGATTAAAACGTATGACATTATTTATAAAGCAGTAGAAGATATGGAAAATGCTATGAAAGGATTACTAGATCCAGAATTCGAAGAAAAAGTAATCGGAACAGCAGAAATTCGTCAAATCTTCAAGTTCTCAAAAGTAGGATTAATCGCTGGATGCCATGTAACAAGTGGTATTGTTAAAAATAATAGTAAAGCTCGTATTATTCGTGATGATATAGTAGTATATAATGGAGCTGTTAATACTCTACAACATGAAAAAGAGCAAGTAAAAGAAATAAAAAAAGATATGGATTGTGGTATTACTTTAGAAAACTGTCAAGATTATAAAGAAGGAGACATTATCGAAGTATACGAATTAGTAGAAGTAAAACGATAAGTATTAGAATATGAAAAAAAGTATAAGAGAAGAAAGAAGTAGAATTGTAATAAAAGAGGATATGATAGAAGATAATTCTCTTCTTCAATATATAGCTAGTCCCAATGGAATCGATATAAGTGTTCGCTTTATAGATACAGCAACGAATAGCATAAAAGATCATTTGTTAAAGGCAGTTCCTATAGAAGAATTTGAAGATTTTTTAGATAGAGGATTACAAATCAATGAATCCCAAGATACAATTGCTATTTTTAAGAGAACAGAAAAAGGAATGCAACTAGAAAGACTTTATTATTTATCAGAACATAATTTTGAAGAATGTGATTTTCTAGCAATGGCTTATCAAAAAAAATTTCCAAATCAACCATTAAATAAATATTTAGTTTATGAAATAAAATAAACGAAAGGAGTAATATGGCTAGTATTAAAATTGAACGTTTAAATCATGCATTTCAAGAAGAAATAAGTGTAATACTTATGCGTGAGATTAAAGACGAAGATATTAAATTTGTAACGATAACAGGAGTAGAAACATCCAGTGATTTAAGTTATGCAAAAGTCTATTACACCGTTTTAAATCGTGAAAGACAAAAAGAAACGGCGGAAGCTTTACAAAAAGCATCTCCTTTCATTCGCAGCAAATTAGCAGAAAGAGTGGAAGTTAGACATACTCCTGAATTAAAATTTCTATATGATAATTCCATAGAATATGGAGAACATATTGAAAAAATGATTGAAGAAATAAAAGAAAAAGAAAAATAAGATTGAGGAATTCAATCTTTTTCTTTTCTTCTATTTTTTAGTATGGTAAAATAATAATATAAAGGATAGGTGATGATATGAAAAAATACCTATATCTATTACTTATTATTTGCCTTTTTCCTATCCAAATACTTGCTCTTGATACTCAAGAAGAGGTAATACAAGTGATCAATAAAATTGAAAATACAGTAGTGGATGAAAATATCAAAATAACGCATGTAAAAATGCAAGATACCACCATTGAAGTACAGTTAGAAGGTTCCGATTCTCGTCTTGTATCGATTCCTTATCAATGGAGAGATAATAAACTTTATTTTGGTTCCGGACGAGTAATTATGATGGGAGAAAATCCTACTATTCCGATCATTGAGAATAATATTGAATCTTTTTATTTATATTCTATTTTAGAAAACTTATCCAATTCTCCTTATGATATGGATAACTATTATGACGAAGTGCAATTAGAGAAAAAAATACAGAGTAGTATGACTTATCAAATCCCTTTTCACTACACGGATATCAGTGAAACATTTGGCTGTGTTCTAGAAGAAACGGAAACACCAGGAACTTATAACTTATGGTATACCTATAATTTAAATAGTGATTATACCTTAAATAAGGATAAACAAGAAAGTGTGTTAGAACCTATCCCAACATCAGCAGGAGTAGGCGGTTACTTAATTGTCATAACCGTTATGTTAGGATGTGTTATTTGTCTAGCTATCTATAGTTTAATGGATAATGTCAAAAGGAGAAGAAAGGATGAAAAAAAGAAATAAAAAAGAAGATAGTGGAGAATATGTTTTATTTGTAACAACCTTGATGATTTTATATCAATCCATCAAGAGTTATACATTTCCATTCTGGGGAACTAGATTTTCTTTTTCTCTATTTCTTTTACCATTTTCCTATTATATTATAAACTTTATTACCAAAAGATTTGATTATAAAAAAGGAGTATCTGCTATTGCTATCTCTTCTGTAATATTTGTCAGTTTTACTTCTATCTTATCTTTTATAATGAATAGTGATTTGATTCTTCTCTCTTTAGCAGGAGATTTTTGTGGATATGTAGTCAGTCAATTTATAAACTTATTGATATATTTATATATTCTAAAGAATCATAAAAATATAGGATGGCAATTAGGATGTTATATTCTATCTTGTATTATTTTCGTATTTTTTCAATTGCTACAATATACAGATGGAATGACATTTTCTTATCTTGTTCGAATGGTCTCTACCACCATTCTATTTCAAACAATAGTAAGTTTCCTTTTAATAATATTAGACCAAAAAGAACGATAGTTCTTTTCTTTTTGAATAAAATGTGATATAATAGGGAACCAAGAAAAAGGGGATTACTATGGAGATACAAGAAAAAATACAATTAGCGAAAAAAATAGTAGGGAAACGACCTAATATTTTTCAAAAAACAAACTTTCAAAAACTATATCCTTTTGCAACCGAAAATATAGCCGGATATATCGATAATTTTGATTTAGAGGGTAAATCCCTTCTAACAGTCGGATCTTCTGCAGATCAGACCTTAAATGCATCTTTAAAAGGATGTAAGAATATTACGGTATTAGATGTTTGTCCTTTTACCGAAGAATACTATTATTTAAAGAAGTCAGCTCTTTTAAAACTATCTAGAGAAGAATTTTTTCAATTTTTTAGTTGGGTTGGAAGAAAAAGAAACATAGATGCTTTTTCGAAAAAAATATGGGAAAGAATAGAGGAGACACTATTCGAAGAAAATAAAGAGTCCTATCAATTTTGGAAAGAATTATTAGAAGAAAATTCACAATTAGTAAGACAAAGACTATTCTTTTCGGATGAAGAAGGAAAAGAAATTCTAGAAAAGATAAACCCTTATTTAGCAACCGATACCTCGTATGAAAAAGCAAAAGAGCAAATAAAGAATACGAAAGTCTCTTTTCATACGGGAGATATCAGTACGGAGTCTTTCCCCAATCAATATGATGTTATTTTCTTATCCAATATCTTCGATTTTATAAAAAAAATAAATGCCAAAGCTCCTATCCGAAATATGTTGGATAGTCTAAAAGAAGATGGAATTGTTTTGTTATATTACATGTTTGAATGTCAAAATCGTAAGAATCCTAGTGAATATTTATTAGATCCAAGCGGAGTATTTCCATACTTCCCAAGTGACTATGATTATTTATTCTTTCCAGGATTAAGTGATTTAGAGAGAAATAATTCTATGCAAGATGGAGCCGTTGTTTACCAAAAGAAAAAGCACTAATAATGAGTGCTTTTTTTATTATAATTGAAAGGCATCCGATTCTTGCTCGTCATCCTCTTCATCATCACTGAGAGCTTTTCCAACTCCAGCGGCAGCAGCTAGTCCAATACCAAGACCATACAACCAGTCTTTTTTACTATCTTCTTTATTTTCAATACCGTCTCCTGTACGGAACAAATCAAATTCCTCTTTGGTAATTACTTCTTCTTTTTCTTCTTTCTCTTCTTTTTCCTTCTTGTTAGCAGCAATTCCACCACCAGTAACACCAAGAGCTCCCAGACTACCAAGTCCTAAGGCAATAGCAGCTGTGTTTTGTCTCTTAGCTTCACTATTAGCGGCAGTAGGTTGAACCCTTTCAACATAGTTTTGGAATAATTGTTTTTGTTGCTCTTCTGAAAGGGTAGAGTTAGATGAAACATTATGAGTAGCACCAAGAAGAGTTCCCCCTAAACTGGTAGCTTTTGAACGGTTTCCTAAACCAGCTCCTACGTTTGTTAAAACATTTGAAGAAATATCAGATGTTCCAGTAGTAGTTTGAATCGTAGGATTGATAAGATGGTTTTGAATTCCTGCTAAAGAATTGGCATTATAAGCTTTTAAGAAAGCTAATAAATCAAAACTGTCCTCACCACTAGCTTTATCCATAATCATAGCGATAGCTAAACGACTCTTGTTAATAGTTCCATCCGCATTAAAAATATCAAATCCATATTTTTGTAATAACATAGCTCGGATATCCGGATGAGCAGAAATAACACTTTCTAACTGACCAGTTAAAGTAGATAACTGAACAGGATCCACAATATCCACACCATATTGATCATGCAATAGTTTAATAATATCATATTGATCATTAGGGTCTTTAGCATCAATTAGTAAAATAGCGGTTAATAAATCATCGTTAACGTGTCCTTCGTCATCGAAAGGATCAAATCCATACAAATCAATAACAGTCTTGCGAAGGTCAGGATGTTCCGATAAAACACTTTCTAAGGTATCAGAAACAGTATCTAAGACACAAGCCTTAATTCCAATTTTTCCTCCCACGATATCAGCAATTGTATTATCATCATATCCTACATTTTTAAGAGCGGCTTTTACAGCATCTTGCACTTCAGATGGTAATGCTTGAAAAGCCTCCGGGTTTATAAAATGTAATCCTAAGGCAGCCACATCTGCTGGATTCGTTGGAACATCTCCAAGAGTTCCAACTACACAACTTAAATCAAGAGAAGAAGCATCTTTAGGAGAAGTAGCAACCGTCCCAATCTCACTATTAATAGTTTCAGGATTAATAGAATTAGCAATTCCATTGACATTTTGGTTCGTAACATTTAAATCTGAATTTTGTTCAGCTAGCCACTTTCCAAATAAATCCATGTTGTCATAGTCATTATTAAAAGAACTCTTGCAACCACGTAGGGCAGAAGTAAAATCACCACTATAATAGGATAATACACGATTATCACAAGAACCTAAAAAGGTAGAAATATTACCGGAAATACTTTCCATATAATCTCTGACACTAGCAGAATTGGTAATACTTTGATCAATTCCCGCTAAATCATAAGTAACTAATCCTTGATCCATTAGGAGTCCTCCTTTTTTATCTATTTAAAAAATAATATCACTTTATTCTTCGTAATCAACGATAGCGCCTACATTGTAAGGCAAACTACCACCGACAGATGTAATAGCAGCTTCTAAGTCTAGTATACTAAATCTAGTATATTGAATAGCAACAATATAGTCTTTTGTATAACTATAATCGGCTAAAGCATAGTCATCATTTTTATCAGTCATAACATAATTATAATAATGATAAGCATGAATTTTATCACCGCAATGCTCTATTCGTTCAGGAGGAGTCCAATACAAATCACAACTAGTAGAAAGATATTCAGAACTGATAACTTTTCCATTAATAGCTTGAGCCGCCTCATAAGCTAATTTCTTTCTAGTATCTCGTTTTAATTTAGCAAGTTTGGCATTATATCGATCAACTGCATTTCCTATTTTAGAAACATCGATATTGGATAAAACTCCTAATAAAGTAGTAATATCATTGGTAATATCATCTAAAGTAGCAAGTTGAGTAGTAGCAGTAGTTCCACGATAAAAGCGGTTAGAATTACTAGCCGATAAAACACCATTAATATCCGATATTAATGCTTCTGCAGAAGAACGATTTGAATCAATATCTTGCTTTAAAGTACTGATAGAACCAATAACAGCTCCTTTGTCAATTTTAGGAGTATACAAAACTCCAGCTACCATAGGGCAACTTTCGTTTAAAACACTCTCCATCGTACATAAAGTTCCTCCTGCTACCCCAGAATCCGCAACAACTGCCATTTAAATCCCTCCTTATTAATTTCTTATTAGTAGGGACTAAAAAACTTAATCCGCACTAATAAGAAATTACAAACGTAATTCCTTAAAAAACTAATTTCCTCTAGCTGCTTCAATAGAGTTTTGCATTCTTTGATCTTGAGCTTGATAATCAGCTTGTTGTTGTGCAGTCTCTTGTTTTAAAGAAGCAATCATAGTATCGATTGTTTCACTCATTTTTTTAGATTGTGCAGCTAAAGTTTGTTTATAAGCTTCTGCTGCATTACCATCATAAGCAGCTGCGATTCTACTTGGAGTACTTGTTTGAAGTTCTTCAAATACAGCAATAATTTCTTCTTTTTTATTATCTAAAAATTTAACTAAGTTATCTACTTCTCCGTAGTTCATTCCTGATTGAACTGCCATAAGTATTCACCTCCTATAATTGAAATACGACTGATATAATATCAGAATTAAACGTTTTCGAAGTTTTCCCAAGCTTCAGCTTGAGCTTTTAGGTTCTCAGCCATTTGAACGATATTGTTATAAGCGTTAGTAAAGTCATCTTCTTTTGCCTTAAATTCAGCTAAGAAAGCTGCAGCTTTAGGACCATACCAAGCAGCTCCAGTATCCTCAGATGCTTTTAATTTTGCTTCCATCTCATCAAACATTGCAGTTTTAGCATTTAAGAATTCAGTTCCTTTTTCATCAATTTCAGCAGCGATAGATCTTAATTCACCACTATCTTGTCTTACCATATTTTTACACCACCTTTCAAATAATACATATAACATATGCAAGTAACCTTACCCTGTTACAATATAATCATATCATAGGTAGAAAAGGGGAGTAAATAAAAAAACAGTTTTTGTCAAATTTTGACAAAAAAAAAGAATGTGATTTACACATTTCTTTTACGCTTTGTTTTCATCGGAGTTAGAAAAATCTTGTGGCATATATTTTTGAATTGCTTTTTCTTCATCTTCATCCTTATCATCATCGGATAAAACGAATTTACCGGCAGCAGCTGCCGCAGCAAGACCAATTCCCATACCTAGAAGAACATTATCATTTTTCTCCTCTTTCTCTTTGCTGTCATCTTTATCATTAGAAGATTTCTTTTCTTCCTCTACTAGTGTTTCATCAGCCATTCTTTCTTGAGCTTCCTTCTTTTCTTTGGCTTCTTCTACTAAAGCTCCAACACCTTCTAATACACTGGCAACTCCAAGTCCAACTAAACTTGCATAGCTTCCTGTATTATTTCCACTACCACGAGAAATGGAAGCGGCATTGTTTTGTAGTCCACCGATTGAACCATTTCCGCCTTCAGCAAATGCATTTTGTTCTCCACCATCGGAACCTCTTCTTCCAATAAGGCCTTTTCTTTTTCTTTCTTCCTCTTCCTCTGGAGTAAGAACTAGTACTTCTTCTTCCTCTTTCTTTTCTTCCTCTTCTTTTGGTTTTCCTTCCGTTCCATGAACTCCATTAATAGTACTATCCACTTTATTAAAGTCCATAGAATTAGCAATTTCCTTTACCTTAGTAACCGTTTGAACATAATCATCATAAGTATCATTTAACCATTGCCCAAAATGCTGCATATTATCGGAATCGTTTTCCATAGTAGTAGAGTATTGATTAAGTTTAGTAGTAACATCTGCATCAAAATAGCCCAAAACCCTTGGATCAACAGAATGTAAGAAATGTTGAATATCACTCGAAATAGAATCTGCATTACTTCCTATGGTAGAAGAATTAGAAATAGATTCTGATAAGAAATTATCATCATATTTTTTTAGTTCACTCATAAATACGCCTCCTATAAATCAATATCCACAATTTTACTAGGACTATATGGCAAATCAATGCCAACTTCACGGAAACGATGTTCTGTAATTGATACATTATCACTACATTGAATCCATGTATATGTTTCTACTTTGGTAATATATTCAATTTTTCCATCGGAACTAACAACGCCAGATTTATAACGTTTCGTTACAACCTTAGTAGTCCCATTTTTTTCTTCATTATAGTATGAATGGTTAGCTCCATCATTTGGATAAAATGCACGAGATGTTTCAGTCTTTTTACATTTTTGTCCATTTGCTTCTTGTGCAGCATCTTCTAATAGTTCTTTTCTAGTAGTTCTCTTTAATGCTCCTAAAGAAGAATTATAAGAATCAATGGCAGCAGCAATACGGTCCTCACTGATTTGTCCGAATAATTCCATCAAACCTTTCATATCGCTTGATAAAGTATTCATATTGGTTACTTGTTTTACCGCATCGCCATTTCGATAAAAACGATTCGAATTCGTTTCTGCAAGACCATTATCAATGGTATGAATCATTTCATCTGTTGTTTCTACAGTAGCAGAAACATTTTCTTTTAATGCCTTTAAAGCTGCCATAAAAGCGGCTTTATCAATTCCTGGAACATACAAAACATTTTCAGTATGAGGAACATTTCCACTGATAACATCATTCATTTTTAAAGTGTTCGTATAATTACTAGTATTCAATGTAAATTTAGAAGTTAAATCCATTTCTTTACATCTCCTTTCCACAAAAGAGTGGAATAAAAATTTCCACCTATCTTGTATTCAATATATCATAGGATGTAAAACTAGGCAAATAGATTTACAATGTTTTTCAAAAAACTTTACAAAAAAAAAGATACTAGACAGTATCTTATAAGAAAAAAATCATACCAATGGTTAAAACAGAATTATGAATCATATGCATAACCATAGAAGTGAATACGCTATCCGTATCCCAATAGGCAAGAGCAAAAGCACCACCTAAGGCTCCATAAGGAATAATGTAAAGGTAATCTAAAAAACTAGATGCCGTACTAATCACATGAGCTCCTCCAAATAAAACAAAGGATATCGCAACAAATAACCATTTAGAAGAGACAGCATCTTTAATAGTTTTACGGAAAACAATTTCTTCATTAAAAGGAGCAATAATAGCGGTATCAATTAACATAAGCCAAGGAAGAGCATCGACCATCTTTTGAACAATTTGTTGATTACCAGCACTTCCTGCTTTCAAAAGAAAAACTAAAATAGCATTGGAAACCATCATAATAAGAAAACCAATCATCCAATACTTAAAACCGATATCAAAGTTTTCAGCGAAATTCTTTTTATAAATAAGAAATTCCTTTTTTAATTCCCTTCGATAAACAAAGAATAAAATAAAAGTAATGATTAAACTAGAAAACACAGATAATAAAACAATTTGTTGAGGAGTTAAGGTTTTCGTATCCCAATGAAAAAAAGAAATAGGAATATACTGAAATAGGGAACTAAACCAAAAAAGTAAGAAAACAAGAACCCCTCGTATAATCATTTTTGTTTGTCTCGGTATTTTTTTTAAAGATTTCATACTATCACCAACTTAAAGATATCATAAATAAAAAGAAAAAGATAGACCATTCCCTTTAAAAGTGATAGGATGAAAAAGATGGAGGAATAGAAATGGAAGAAAAAGAAAGAATAGAAGAAACAAAAAAAGAAAAGAAGGGGAATTCGGTTCTAGTAATAATTCTATGTGTGATTATTGCTTTATTAATTGGCTATATTGCCTATGACAAATTAATTGACACAAATCATCCAGAAGACAATACAAAACAACAAGAAGAAGTTTCGGAAAAAGAAGAAATAACAGAAAAAGAGGGGGAAGAACAAAATAATGATACGATAGAAGTAAGTGATTCCCTAATAGAAAAATTAGATTTATTAGTAGGATTACATGCCAGACACTTGCCAATAAAAACAGCAGAACTTACCAATCAAGATGTTTTATTATTTGCTTCACAAAGAGTAAAAAGTACGAACGGAAAGTTCTTTGGAAAAGACGTTTCAGATTATATTGAAAGTCTATTTGGAAAGGATTTTCACTACCAATTAGAAGATATTAATTGTTTCGTAAAAAATGATGGAATTCTTTATCAGTATAATGCCGAAACAGATGAGTATTCCTTTACTGGACGACATGGGCATGATGGCATAGGAATAGCGAATCTTCATATATTTTACCTAGATCAAGAAGCTACCAAAGATACCATTACCTTAAATACACAAATACTATATACAGGCTATTGTGGAGGAACTTGTGGACCACAAACAAATGCTTACAAAGCCTATCCATTTGATGATAGTAACAAAGTAACCGATATTTCCGAAGAGGAAATATTAGATAATGGAAGAGATTATAGTCCTGTATATAACCGTATAAAAGATCAATTACCAATTACGAAGTTTGTATTTAAAAAACAAAGTGATGGTAGTTATGGATTAAGTGAAATCACAATAGAGTAAAAGAAAAAACTTGCATAATAAAAAGGATTATAGTATAATACATTTGATTCCGAGAAATTCGGAATACCTTTTCTCAGAGTAAGAATTTCCGACTTACCCCGGGTTTAGGCGAATCTACAAGAAAGGAAGTGTTGAGTCATGGCATTAACAAAAGAAGAAAAACAAACATTAATTAAAGAATTTGCCAAGAGTGAAAAAGATACTGGTTCTGCAGAAGTACAAATCGCTATTCTAACAAAAGAAATCAACGATTTAACAGAACATTTAAAAGTACACACTCACGATTATCATTCACGTAGAGGACTTCTTAAGAAAGTTGGACAACGTAGAAATATGTTACAATATCTAGCTAAGAAAGATATCCAAAGTTATCGTGAAGTAATTAAAAAATTAGGATTAAGAAAGTAGACACGTTTTTTCAGTGTCTATTTTTTTTAGAATTGAGAGGTAAAAATGAAAAAGAAAACATTCGAATTAGACTTTCATGGTCGAAAAATAATTGTAGAACATGGAGAATTAGCCAAACAAGCAGATGGAGCTGTCTTAGTACGATATAATGATACCGTTATTTTAACAGCCGCTGTTGTTTCTAAAAATGTGAACTTGTTATCGGATTTCTTTCCATTAACAGTTAATTATCAAGAAAAACTATATTCTGTTGGAAAAATTCCAGGTGGCTTTATCAAAAGAGAAGGACGTCCAAGTGATGCAGCAACTCTTGCGGCTCGTATGATTGATCGCCCAATGAGACCATTATTCCCAGAAGGATTTAAAAATGAAGTTCAAATCATTTCTACGGTTTTATCAGTAGATCAAGATTGTTCTCCAGAATTAACCGCAATGCTTGCTTCTTCTCTAGCAGTATCTATTTCTAAGATTCCATTTAATGGACCTATCGCTGGAGTAAAAGTTGGTAGAGTAGATGGTAAGTTTATTATTAACCCAACCCCAGAAGAATTAGAAGTATCTGAATTAGAATTAACCGTTGCTGGAACCAAAGACGCTATTAACATGGTAGAGTCTAGTGCCAAACAAGTATCAGAAGAAGTAATGCTAGAAGCTTTAATGTTTGGACACAAAGCTGTAAAAGAATTAATCAAATTCGAAGAGAAAATCATCAAAGAAATTGGTGAGGAGAAAATGGAATATGAAACTCTAACTCCAGAACCAGAACTAAGAGAAAGAATCGAAAAATTAATTACGAAAAAAATGGATAAAGCTCTTCGTATCAAAGATAAGCTAAAGAAATATGCTGCAATTGATGAAATCAAAGAAGAAATGAATGAATTATTCACCAAAGAAAATGAAGATACCATGAAAGAAGAAGAACTAAAAGAACTTCTTGTAAAAGTTGGAATGGTTGTATCAGACATCGAATATGAATTATTCAGAAGTATTGTAGTAAAAGAAGGAATTCGTTCGGATGGACGTAAGATGGATGAAATTCGACCATTATCAACGGACATTGATTTATTACCAAGAACTCATGGGTCTGCTTTATTTACTCGTGGAGAAACACAAGCATTATCCATTACTACATTAGGAGCCTTAAACGAACATCAAATCATTGATGGATTAAGTATGGAAGATCAAAAGAGATTTATGCTTCACTATAACTTCCCACAATTTTCAGTAGGAGAAACCGGAAGATATGGAGCACCAGGAAGACGTGAAATTGGTCACGGTGCTTTAGGAGAAAAAGCTCTTGCTCAAGTAATTCCAAGTGAAGAAGAATTCCCATATACCATAAGAGTTGTATCGGAAATTCTAGAATCAAATGGATCAAGTTCTCAAGCAAGTATTTGTGCTGGATGTATGTCTCTAATGGCTGCCGGAGTTCCAATTAAAGCTCCCGTTGCCGGAATTGCTATGGGTCTAATTACTCATGGAAAAGATTATACAATTCTAACGGATATCCAAGGAATGGAAGACCATTTAGGAGATATGGATTTCAAAGTAGCTGGAACGGCTAACGGAATTACCGCTCTACAAATGGATATTAAGATTAGTGGAATTACGGAACAAATTTTAAAAGAAGCGTTAGCTCAAGCAAAAAAGGCTCGTATGGAAATCTTAAATGTAATTGCAAAACAAATTAAAGAACCACGTAAAGAAGTATCAAAATATGCTCCTAAGATGGTTACTTTCCAAATTAATCCTGCTAAGATCAAGGACGTTATTGGTAAAGGTGGAGAAACGATCACAAAGATTATTTGTGAAGCTTCTAACGTAACGGAAGTAACCAATATTAATGCCGTTAAAGTAGAATTAGAAGATGATGGAAGAGTTATCATTTATCACTCTAACCAAGAAATCATTGATCGTACACGTGCTATGATTGAAGAAATCGTAAGAGAAGTAGAAGTTGGTAAGATTTATGAAGCAAAAGTAGTAAAAGTAGAAGACTTCGGATGCTTCGTACAATTATGGCCAGGATGTGAAGGATTAGTTCACGTATCTCAACTTGCTCATGAAAGAGTAGAAAAAGCGGGAGACGTCGTTTCTGTAGGAGATGAAATTATAGTAAAAGCACTAGGTACTGACAAAAAAGGTAGACAAAACTTCTCAAGAAAAGATGCTCTACCAGCTCCTAAGAAGAAAGAAAAGAAAGAAAAAGAAGAAAAAGTAGAAGAAAAAGAAGAAAGTTCCGAAGAATAATCTTCTTTTTTTCGTAGAATATGCTATAATAGCCGTAGGGAGGATATCGGATATGGGTGATTTTTTAAGAAGTATTATTAAATGGATTCTATTGGTATTAGTGGTTGTCTTTGTAGTTTGGTTAGTCATTCATCTCGCTACGAAAAATGAAGCTAAAAAAGTAAATCCAAAAGAAAAAGTAGAAATTAAAGAACAAGAACCAGTTACCATCGAAGATCCTATTCAACCAACGAGAGAAGAAGATCGAGTATTAGTGATTGATGCTGTAGATACCGCAACAACACCAGGGGTAACGGCATGGATAGGAGTTCTAATCGTATCAGCCGGTTCTGTATACATTTTAAAGACGAAAAAACAAATGGAATAAAAAAGGTTCAAATAGAACCTTTTTTTTCATATACATAAATAGGTGATAAGATGAAAAAATATATCGTTCTAGGAGTAATATCCTTTTTTTGTTTTTATACAACGAATCAATACTTTATGAACCAAGAAAAACAAGATCCAATATATCAAAAAATAAAAGAAGTAGAAAACAATTACTATGTATCTCCTAAAAACGCCTTAATAGAAGAAAACACTCTTACTTGTGGAAAAAAAGGAAGAAAACTAGATGTTAAGAAAACCTATCAAAAAATGAAACGCTACGGAACCTATAATGAAACTCAAATGGTAGTGAAAGAAGTTAAACCAGAAATATCAATTGATAATTATTATGATAAATATATCCAAAGAGGAAATCCTGAAAAAAAAGAAATTGCTCTCATTTTTCCCATTCGCCAAGATGAAAGCTTTCAAGAAATATTAGAAGTATTAAAGACAGAAGACATACCAGGAACCTTTTTTATCGATGGAACACACTTAGAAAGAAATAGTTCACTTATACGAAAGAATCCATCTATGGAATGGGAAATACTAGGATACCAAAATGAAACAAAAAAAGATTTATGGAGGACCTCCATTTCTTACTTAGAAACCATTCAAAAAGCACCTGCTAGATATTGCTATACAGAAGAAGAACAAAAAGAAATACTCTCTTTTTGTAAGGAAGAAAAACTTCATACCATTTTACCAACCCTTGTATTAAAAAAGAATGCCTATGAAGAAGTAAAGGAAAAAATTGAGAATGCCATGATTCTATCTTTTCCATATTCTTCGTATCTTTCCAAAGAATTATCCAATACCATTTATTACTTAAAACGTAAAGGCTATAAGATGGTCTTATTAAAAGACTTACTATCCGAATAGAAAATATTTGCTCAAACCCCTTTTTTTATAGTATAATCATGAGTAGGGTGAAGAGTATGTACTTAAAAGAAATCGTCACAAGTGGTTTTAAATCATTTGCCGATAAATTAGAAATAAAATTAGATGGTCGTACCACTTGTATTGTAGGACCAAATGGATCTGGGAAAAGTAATGTAGTAGATGCTGTTCGCTGGGTATTAGGAGAACAATCTATCAAATCTCTTCGTGGAGAAGGTTCTATGGCCGATGTTATATTCTCAGGATCAAAAACTAGGAATCCATTGAATGTAGCTAGCGTAGAATTGATTTTTGATAATAATGATCACTATTTAAATATTCCCTATACGGAAATATCCATAAAAAGGAGAGCCTATCGTAGTGGAGAAAATGAATATTATTTAAACAATGAAAAATGTCGACTAAAAGATATCACTAATTTATTAATGGATACTGGTATGGGAAAAGAATCTTTCAATATTATTTCCCAAGGAGAAGTCGATAAAATACTAAGTAATTCGGCTTATGACCGAAGAACGATTTTTGAAGAAGCATCCGGTATTTTAAAATATAAGAAAAGAAAAGAAGAAGCTCTTCGAAAATTAGATAGAACACATAATAACCTAGATCGTGTAAACGATATTATTACCGAGTTAGAGATGCAAGTAGGTCCCTTAAAAGAACAAAGTATAAAAGCCAAAGAATACTTAGAAAATAAAAAAGGACTCGATACGTATGAAGTTGCTTTATTAGCCTATGATATTGAAAATATCCATCAAAGTTTAGAAAACAACAAACGTCGAAAAGAAAAAATAGAAAATGAAATGGTAACGATTTCCAATCGTACCAGTAAAACCGATGCCAAGTATTTAGAAGACAGTAATAAACTAGCCAAACTAGAAGAAGAAAAAAATGAATTACAACGAAAACTAGTATTAGTAACGGAAGCCAAAGAAAAGATTGATGGAGAAAGAAATTTATTAAAAGAACGTAGTAAAACAACCAAAGAAGAAAATGAATTAAAAGAAGAAATACGTACCTTAGTAAATGAAAAAGAAAAGTTAACAGGACAGATTAAAATACTAGAAGAAGAAACGAAAACCATTGATAAAAAAGTCAGTGAAAAAGATGCTTCTATTATGGATGTGGAAAGAGAAATTCAAAATATAAAATTAAAGAAGAATATCTTAAACAATGATTATTCCACTCATAATCAAGAGTATATTTCCACTAGACATCAAATCGATAATTTAAAAATAGAAATCGATCAAAATGGAGATATGCCAAATAGTGTACGAAAAGTATTAAGAAACACTTCCTTAACGGGAATTCATAATACAATTGGAAATATTTTAAGTACCGAAGAAAAATATATAAAGGCCTTAAACACTGCCATTGCTTCCAATAAAAACTTCATTATTACCAAAGATGAAGATTCAGCCAAAAGAGCCATTAATTACTTAAAAGATAATCACTTTGGAAGAGCTACTTTCTTTCCAATGGATGTAATTAAAGAGCGCTATGTAGATGCTGAAACCCTTAATATTTTAAAGAATAGTACCGACTATTTAGGAGTATTATCCGATTTAGTAACCTACAATCGAGATTATGACTCTATTATTAAAAACCAATTAGGAATTGTCGTAGTCGTAACCGATATTGATGCCGCAACTCGTCTATCTCATATGACAAAAGCAAAATACAAAATGGTAACTTTAGAGGGAGACGTTGTAAATGTAGGAGGATCTCTATCAGGAGGATCTACTTATAATGGAAAAAGCACCATTCTTTTAAAACAAGAAGTAATGAATTTAGAAGAAAAAGCCAAACTTCTAAAACAAGAACAAGAAGAAATCGAAAGAGAAATATTAGCGTTAAATGAAGAAAATAATAAAGTAGAGGAACGTCTATTTGAAATATCCAAAGAACGAGTAACTTTAAAAGAACAACAAGAAGCTAAGAAACAAGAATATAGAGCTCTTCAAGAACGTCTAGCAGGCATTCAAAAAGAATATGAATCTCTTGATTTAATTCATCACAATTCTATCAGTCAAAAAGAAGAAGAATTAATCAAAGAATATCATGAAAAAACAACGGAAAAAGAACAAATTGAAAAGAAATTAAATAGTTTACTAAAAGACATCAGTGAATTAAAAACAACCATAGAGAGAAATCAAGCCGATGAGAAATTAGAACGAAGTAACTTACATAACTTAGAAAAAGAAGCCAAAGATTTGGAAATTTCTATCAATCGTTTTGAAGTGAAACTAGAAAATATGTTAGAAACACTAAATACAGAATATGAATTAACGTATGAAAGAGCAAGAGATGAATACGTCTTAGATATTGAACCAGAAGAAGCTCGTAAGAAAGTAAATGTATATCGTGCGAATATCAAAAGAATTGGAATGGTTAATTTAGATGCCATTGAAGAATATGAAAAAGTAAACACAAGATATGAATTCTTAACCAATCAAAGAGAAGACTTACTTCATGCTGAAGAAACTCTATTAGAAATTATGAATGAGATGGATGCGGTTATGAAAGAAGAATTCCAAACAACCTTTGAACAAATTCAAAAAGAATTCCAAAAAGTGTTCAAAGAATTATTTAATGGAGGACATGCAGATCTAAAACTAACCAATCCAGAAGATTTACTAACAACAGGAGTCGATATCATCGCATCCCCTCCAGGAAAAAAACTAACCACTATTTCTTTACTAAGTGGAGGAGAAAAAACCTTAACGGCAATCAGTTTATTATTTGCTATTTTAAATGTTAGAACCGTACCATTCTGTATCTTTGATGAAGTAGAAGCGGCTCTAGATGAAGCCAATGTAGCAGGATTTGGAGAATACTTAAATCATTATAAAGACAAAACTCAATTCTTAATCATTACCCATAAAAAGAAAACCATGGAATATGCCAATACTTTATATGGTATAACGATGCAAGAATCTGGTGTATCAAAATTAGTCAGTGTACGATTAGAAAATCATGAAGAAGTATTGTAAAAAATACTTCTTTTTTTACGTCAACTGGTTATATGAATTCTACAGATGATTTTACAAAAGACATAAAAAAAGACTAGATGCCTCGCATCTGGTCTTTTCCTTTGAATGGATTTTTGGGATCAATATGATCCGTAAATAATATACCATTTAAATGATCTAATTCATGTTGAAAACAAATAGCTAAATCTTCTCTTGCACGAACATGAATTTTTCTACCTTCCATATCATAAGCTTCAAAAGTAACCCTAGCATATCTTGGAACAATTCCTTCCACTGGTCGATTAACCGATAAGCATCCTTCTCCTTCTTCTACATAAATCTGTTCTACAGAATTACTAATCATCTTAGGATTAATTAAAATATAAGTTTCAAATTCTTTTTCCTCATCTTCTGGATTACTAAGTTCATAGACAACTACAAAGAATCTTTTAGCAACTCCCAATTGAATAGCCGAAAGTCCCATACCAGGACGTAAATTATATTTTTCAGATAACTCATCGATTTGACTATCATGAAGATACTCAATCATAGTATCAATTAATTCTTTATCTTTTTGGGTTAATGGAAATTCTACTTCCTTACTAACGGTATGAAGTCTTTTATCTTTTTCATCTAAGATATCTTTTGTTTTTAACACTAGTACCACCTCAACAAACATATTTTAACAAAAAAAATAGATTTTGAAAAGAAAAATCTATTTCTTATATACATAACTCATTCTTTTACAATACTCACGTATTTTATTTTTTATTTGATATTGAATAGAAAGAAGTCTTTTGATACTACCACTAGAACATTCCACTTCATCCAGTTCATCCAATAAATCGGCTAGGTATTCAAATTCCTCTTTCCCCATAACAGAATCATAATGTTGCCAAATAGGAGAAAGATTTCCTTCTACTAGATTTTCTTCTACTAACGTTCGAAATTTAGGAACTTCCCATAAAGGACGGAATAGTTTGACAATTCGGTCATAGCCAAAATCTTTTCCTAAATTCTTTTTAGAACAATGATCCAAATAATCTTGTACTTCTTGATCCGGATAGATTCCATCAAAGGCTAGAATGGAATGCATCATTTCGGTCGTTTGAACCGTGTTAATTGCTTCTTCTAAAATACTATAACCATCTAACTCGGAAACGGTATCTCTTTCTGGATAATACTCATAAATAGTAACATGAATTCCACTACGCACGGAACAAGTTTCCGTGTCTCCTTCTTGTTTGATTTCATAGGCGTTGATACGACTCTTCATTAAATGATTCATTTCATGAACAAAAATATTTAGTAATACTTCATAACGGCATAGACTACTAAGTATTAGAGTAGGTTGATCAATGGATTCTTGAAAATGTTGATTCTCAATCGTGAAGAATTTACCCGGAGAAGAAACTCCAAAAGTAGCTTGAGAACTACCTTCTATTTTTTCTTCTTCTTCCGCAAAATCAGCAAAATCTAACTGATATTTTTTGACGATGGTAAGCATAGATTCTGGTTCAATAATAAGACGTAATTCTAAAAATAAAGAACGTATTAACTCTTCATAGGTAGGATATTGATTCAGTAACGCAAAAACACCTAATACCAACATAGGATAATAGGGATAATCCGTTGAAAAACGTTCTAAAACAATCTGTTTGGCTTTTAAATAATTTTCTTCCATCGAACCACCTAGGAAGTATTATACCGAAAAAGAGTGTAAAAAAAAAGAACAAAGTTCTTTTTCTAATTAGACCATCTAGTTCCAATAACAATAACTAATAAAATGAATAAGACTAAGACAACAGCATAATTGGAATTATGAGTAGGATAGTAATAAGTTTGATTAGGATAGCAAGAATTACATCCACCATAGTAGTACATAAAACCCCTCCTTTGCAAATCTACTATAACGTATGTTACTTTACAATTTTTGTGCATTTTAAAGTGTATTCTTTTGGGAATTAGAGAAGATTTGTGCTATAGTTAGTATAGAAAGGAGAATTCTATGAGAAAGATTCTAAAATATATGGACAAACCATTATTTTTTGCATCCATGATATTATTTATCTTAGGTCTTATCATGGTTTTTTCCGCAAGTAATGTTACGGCTTATATGTCTCATGCTGTAAGTCCCTACAATTACTTTTTAAAACAAGCTGCCTTTTTGTTAATAGGCTTCATCTTATTCTTTTTTATTCTAAAATTTAATACGAAATCCTATGGAGTTTTTTCTTGGGGATTATTGTTACTGTCGATTGCTAGTTTAGTGTTAGTTTTGTTTATTGGAGCAGCCAAAAATAAAGCAATCAGTTGGTTTGATTTAGGACCGATTAGTATTCAACCCAGTGAATTTGCTAAAGTAATTACCGTTGTCTTTCTAGCCAATTATTATGATACCGGTAAAGATCGTTTGTCTTCTTGGGGAAAAACCTTATTTCCAATTGCGGTTTGTGCCTTAGTAGCTGGATTAATCTTTATTCAACCAGACCTTGGAACAACGATTATTTATGTAGCTATTGTAGGCTTAATCTTTTTAGTAGAACCCATTCAAAAAGAAATAAAGTTTAAAACTATTTTCATTAGTTGTGGATTATTGTTTTTAGCAGTAATGGTCTTACTAGGAACTGGAAAAGGACTACTTCTAGAAAGACAAATGGAACGTTTTGATTATTCCAATCCATGCGACAAAATATTAGAAAATGGTAGTCAAGTATGTAACTGTTATATTGCGATTAACAATGGTGGATTAACAGGAGTAGGGTTAGGAAATTCTACCCAAAAGTATTTATATTTACCTGAACCATATACGGATTTTATCTTTGCAATTATAGTAGAAGAATTAGGAGTTATTACCGGAGTATTTATTATTCTAATGTATATCTTTATTCTATTCCGAATTCTTTTAATTGGTCGTAAAAGTCCCAATAATAGAGGAGCGGTATTATGTTATGGAATAGCCGTATATATATTCTTACATATTGCGATTAACTTACTAGGTATTATGGGATTAATGCCTCTAACAGGAGTTCCTCTACCATTTATGAGTTATGGAGGAAGTTTTACCATCTGTTTAATCGCAGCACTTGCAATTGTACAACGAGTAAGTGTAGAAAACGGTCTTCTTCAAGAAAAGAAAAAATAGGACATTCTAAGGAATGTCCTTTCATTTGCTTTTTTAAAGGAGTTATGTTATAGTAATGCTGTTTTAACCGAAAGGAAGAATCGAAAATGAGTTCTCATGACCTGAAAGAATTAAAAAGCATTATTGAATCGGAAATCAGTAAAAGTTCAATTGTTTTTATCACAGGACATACTAGTCCAGATTTTGATTCCATCGGAGCTTGTATTGGACTTCAAGTATTAACGGATGCTCTTGGCAAAAAATCTTATATTATTGTAGATGATGAGGAATCAAAAATAGAACCAGGTGTCAAAAAAATAATTGATGAAAATCGAGAAAAATTTCATATCATCACCAATAAAGAATTTAAAGAACTATATAATCCAAAAGCTACTTTGATTGTTGCCGATGTTAATAAAGATTATATGATTTCCGTAAAAGATTATTTAGATGCATTTCGTAGAATCATAGTAATTGATCATCATGCGGAAGATGAAAATACGATTCAAACTCCTTATCGATTTATCAATCTAGAAACATCCAGTGCTTGTGAACTAGTGGCTAGACTATTAACTAGCTTTCATATAAAATATTCCGCGAATGTTGCCAATTATTTGCTAGCTGGTATTTCCTTAGATACCAAACGCTTTAAACATAATACAACATCCAAAACACACGATGTTGCCGAAAAGTTAATAGATAATGGAGCGGACATTGACTATGTGAATAATCTATTTTTAGAAGAGTTTGAAAGTTATTGTCGAATTAGTAACTTAATTATCAATGGAACGATTATTAAAAAATATAGTGAGTCTTTAGCTCCAATTCAAGTATCCTTTACTTTAAATCGCAATAATCCTAGACAAATCTATTTAAAAGAAGATTATGCCAAAGCAGCCGATCGAATGATGAAGTTTAAAGGATTAGATGCAGCCTTTGCTCTTGGATTTGTCGATGAAGACACCATCCATATTTCTGCTCGTGGTGGAAAAAAAGTAAATGTTGGTAAAATTATGCAAGAAATGCAAGGTGGCGGAAATGCTCAAAGTGCAGGAGGAAGAATTAAATCTCAAGATATCTTTGCAGTAGAGCAAGAATTAATGGATAAAGTATCTCTTGGATTCTCAGAAGAAGAAGATATCATAGAAGAGCCTCCTATTATAAAATTAAAACAGATTAAACCGAAATCAATTTTTAAAAAAGATTAGAAAAGTCTCAAAACTTTTCTTTTTTTTTCGAATAATACAAAAGAGGTGATAAGATGACATTTCAATACCGTTATCGAAAGCAAATACGTTTAGGACTCATTCTACTAATTCTAGGAATTGGAATCATTTCCACCATTTTGTATTACAAACCAAATTCTACCAAAAAGAAAAAAACAAAAGAAAAAGAAGTAGTAGTTGAAAAAATAGAAGAACAAACAAAAGAAGAAATACTCTTAAAAGTAGATATAAAAGGACAAATATCCTTCCCAGGGATCTATTCATTACCAAAAGATTCTAGGGTTGTAGATGTCATCGAAAAAGCAGGTGGATTAACCGAATGGGCAGATACTTCGGTCATTAATTTAAGTAAAAAGATAGAGGATGAAATGGTGATTATTATCTACAGTCGGGAAGAAGTAGAAAACTTTCAAAAAACGAAAGAGATAGAAGCTTTAGTTCAAGAAAGATGCCAACAAGCAAATGAAAATGAGTTGCAAAATGATGCTTGTATTTCGTCCAATAATAATTCATCCGGTAAAATTTCCCTTAATACTGCCACGATAGAAGAATTAAAAACGTTACCAGGAATAGGGGAATCAAAAGCAAAAGATATTATCCACTATCGGGAAGCAAATGGTCCATTTCAATCCATTGAAGAGTTAAAAAATGTTCCTGGAATAGGAGAATCCCTTTTTGCTAACATTAAGGAAAATATTACTGTGTAATGCTTTATATTATGCATTGCTTCTTTTTTCTTTGCTGGCAGTAGGATATATCATTCTACATCCAAAGACATCCAATTATACAGAGAATTCCTCTTCCTTTACGGGAAGAGTGATTCAAATAAAAGAAAAAAAAGGAAAAGAATATTACTATGTGAAAAATAAGGAAATTGTCATCGCAACTTCTAGTAATACAACTTCTATTCAATTAGGAGACAAAGTTAAAATCAAAGGAAGATTTCAAAAACCAAACTCCACCAATGATCCTATTCTCTGGGATTATCAAGACTATTTAAATCATCAAAATATATTTTATTTTCTTCAAATAGATTCCATCGAAGTACTATCCAAAAATCATAATCCTTACTACAGCGTCAAACAAATATTAATCAATCGAATGCACCATAATCCTTATCTTCATGCATTTCTCTTAGGGGATAAGTTTTATTTATCCAGTGAAATCAAAAGAGCTTATCAAGAAATAGGAATTAGTCATTTATTCGCGATAAGCGGAATGCATATTTCTCTTTTAACAAGTTTATTTCAAAAACTAGGAAAAAAAAGAAAACAATCCGATCAGACGATTTTTATAGAAACAATGATATTGTTGCTCCTATATTTATCGCTAGTAGGACTTTCTCCCTCTATGCTTCGAGGAATCCTCTTTTATGGTTGTTTTACTTTGAATAATTTATATTATTTTTACATTCCCAAGCACAATATTTGTATCTTAGTATTAGCAATATCTCTTCTTTTAAAGCCTTCTTCTATTTATGAAGTTGGTTTTTATTACTCTCATTTTATTAGTTTTTCCCTGGTGATGTGTTCATCCAAGTTAAAAGCAAACACCAAACTGGGAAGTCTATTAAAAACATCTACCTTATCTTTTTTAGTAAGTTGCCCAATAACTCTTTATGAGTTTTATCAATGGAATTTACTAAGTATTCTTTTTAATCTTTTCTTTGTCCCATTTGTAAGTATCATTATCTTTCCGATGAGTTTTTTAGTCTTGTTTTATCCACCATTAGAAATTCCTTATAATGGGCTCATTCAAATACTAGAAAAAATATCTTTTCTGGCGTCTAATCTATCACTTGGAAAAATGATTTTTAAAAAAGTTACAATATTTTTATATATCTTATATTTTGTTCTTCTATTATTATGGTTAATAAAAAAACAAAAAAGCTTCTTAATAATCTTAATTCTACTATTAGGAATTCATTACAGTATTCCATATTTTAAAGACACGATAGAAGGAAAAATATTGGATGTGAATCAAGGAGATTCTATCTATTTAAGAATTCATAATAAAAATATTCTAATCGATACGGGAGGAGAAGATACTTCGGGAACCATATTTTATAATCGATTATCACCATACTTAAAAGCGGAGGGAGTATCAAAGATTCATACACTCATCTTAACTCATGGGGACTTTGATCATATGGGAGAAGCGATTAATTTAGTTAATAATTTTAGAGTTGAAAAAGTTATATTTAATTGTGGA
>CAMNHK010000004.1 GCA_946539445.1 uncultured Caryophanales bacterium | reverse complement strand
TACACCTGTTCCCATCCCGAACACAGAAGTTAAGCCACTAAACGCCGACGATAGTGTATGCGAAAATAGGAAGTTGCCAAGAATTTTTTTTGTTTTAAAAATATATTCTAGTAGGATATATTTTTTTTTTGTATAATAAGACTGGGTGATAAAAATGCAGAAAGAAGAATTTGAAAAGTATTTAAATCTAGCATTATCAACAGGCGCTGATTATGCAGAATTATATTATGAGCAATCTAGTAACTGTATCTATCGTCTAAATGATTCTAAACTAGATACGATGGATACTAGTCAAGAGATAGGACTAGGAATTCGCATTACAAAAGGAGAGGAAAGCTACTATACTTCAACAAATATTTTAACGGAGGAAGGAATTAGTAATTTGATTCTTCGTCTTTTAAAGAATTTTCCACAAGAGAATTCGAAAAAAGTACAATTATTAGAACTAGAAGACTATTCAAAAAAAGTGGGTATTCCACACAAAGAGTTTCCAATAGAAAAGAAAAAGGAATTATTGTATCAAATGGATCGAATAGCTCGAGAAGTATCTTCTTTTATAACGCAAGTTTCCGCAGGAATTGTGGAAACCGATCGCATATTTACTATTGCCAATTCAAATGGGAAGTATTGTAGAGGAAATTCGGTACTTACAAGAATTATTTCCACAGTTTATGCGGAAAAAGGAAATGAAAAACAGCAAGAATTTGTGGATTATGGTTCTGGAAAAGGATATGAATTATTAGAAGAAGTAAATATCGAAGAAATGATGAAAAAAACAGCAACTACAGCTGTGGAAAAACTAACGGCTGTAGATTTTAAAGGAGGAGAACTACCCGTTATCATTGCCCCTGGTTTTGGAGCGGTTATCTTCCATGAAGCTTGTGGTCATGGATTAGAAGCAACAGCGGTAGCCCCACATTTATCTGTTTTCTCTGATGACTTAGGAAAGAAGATTGCCTCCGATAAAGTAACATTAATTGATGATGGTACAATACCAGATGCTTGGGGTAGTTCTATAATCGATGATGAAGGAAATAAAACAGAGAAAAATGTTTTAATAGAAAAAGGAATATTAAAAAAATATTTAGTAGATGATTTTAACAGTAAGCAGATGAAAATGAAATCCAATGGTTGTGGAAGAAGACAAGATTATCGATATCCAACCACTTCCAGAATGAGTAATACCTATTTAGCACCTGGGAATGATAAGATAGAAGATATGATCAAAAGTATTAGTCTGGGAGTATACTGTGAAAAAATGAGTGGAGGAAGTGTGAATCCAGCAACCGGAGATTTTAACTTTGCAGTAGATACTGCAAGACTAATTGAAAATGGAGAAGTAAAACAATTACTAAAAGGTATAACCTTAATTGGTAACAGCAAAGAAATCTTAAAAAATGTAGAAATGATTTCCAATGATTTAGTAATATCTGCAGGGTACTGTGGAAGTAAAAGTGGAATGATTCCTGTTACGATTGGTCAACCAACTATTAAAGTAAGTAAAATATTAGTAGGAGGAAAAGAAGAATGAGCATAAAAGAATTTTTTGAAAAAGCCAGAGAAAAAAATTTTTCCAACATTCAAATAACAGAAAAACATACGATTGATAGTAGTGTAGAAATCATTAATGGAGAAATAGAATCTTTTGAAGATTATGATAATATCAATTATTCTATAAAATCCGAGTATAATGGAAAAACTGTTAAAGCTAGTTCAAATTACCTAGAAGAAGAAGTACTAGATACTCTAATCGAAAAGGCCATCGCAACAGACACAAATTATGAAGATGAATATTTGTCCGGAAATAGACAAATTCCAAAGAACACTCCACTATCCTTTGATATTAGTGAAGAAATAAAAAGGTGCAAGAAATTAGATCACTTAAGAGAGGAATATTCCAGCATCACAAAACTAACATGTTATTATTCAGAAACTTATACCAATACTCGTATTGTTAGTATGGAAGGAGTTGATATTTCTACAGACTCCCATTTATGTAATTTTATGGTAGAAGCTATTGCTCAAAAAGAAGATGAAACAACTAGCTTTGATGATTCCATCTTAACAACGAAAAAAGAGGAAATTCCATTTGAAGAATTTACCAGAAATGTAATGGAAAAAGTAGTATTACAATCTCAAAAAGAAAAGATAGAAACAGGAAAATATGAGATTCTACTATCTTCTAGAGTAGCTAGTAGAATCATTAGTCATTTAACCGATATGTTATCAGCAAGCAGTATTCGTAATAAAGTATCTTGCATGGAAAATAAAATAGGAAAACAAGTTTTTCATCCATCTTTAACCATTATCGAAGATCCAAGAAACAAAGATATGCCAGGATTTCGATTATTTGATGATGAAGGCTGGGAAACTAGTAAAAAAACGGTAGTAAGAAATGGAATAGTAGAAAGTATTTTTTACAACATTAAAGAAGCAAAAATCAAAAACCAAAAATCCACAGGAAATGGTTATCAAGGAATTGGTACTAGAAATATGTACGTAGTACCAGGAGAGAAAAACTTTAAGGATTTATTAGAATCCATAAAAGATGGAATCTATATTACCGACTATATGGGAGCAAGTGGTACCTCCATTAATAGTAATAATGGACAAATATCTTTACAAATATTTGGATTTCGAATAAAAGATGGAAAATTAGTAAGGGGAATAGAACCATCTATTATGACAACAACCATTTTTGAACTATTGTCAAATATTGAAGAGATCGGTTCCGATTTAAAAACCTATTCTTTGTCAACTTCGTCTCCATCAATCCAAGTAAAACAGATTTCAATTGCCAGATAGTATCTGTACAGTGAAAGAAAAACTTAATTGAAAGAGTTGTATAACTTACATTTTTTGGTATAATAAGGTTTAGGTGATAGAAATGGATTTTAAAATTACAACATATTCAGAAGAAGAAACAATTGAATTAGCACAAAATATTGAATCAGAAAAATTTCCAAACATGGTAATCTGTTTAATGGGAGATTTAGGAACTGGTAAAACTGTATTTACAAAAGGATTTGCTCAAGCCTTAGAAGTAAAAGAAGAAGTTACTTCTCCAACTTTTAATATTATCAAAGAGTATACTTCAGGAGAAATGCCACTTTATCATATGGATGTTTACCGTTTAGATGGGAAAGTAGATGACTTAGGAATTGAAGAATACTATACAAAAAAAGGAATTACCATAATCGAATGGGCCGATTTAATTCCAGACTATTTACCAGAAAAACGTTTGGATATTAAGATAAAGAGTTCTGAAGAAGATGAAGATAAACGTATTATTACCATTACACCATATGGAAGAAAATATGAAGAATTATGTGAGGCAATATTATGAGATTATTATATATAGATACTTCGTCTAGTTTTTTATATTCCGCTATTGTTGAGAATCATACGTTACTAGCAGAAGTTAAAGAAGAGTATGGACAAAGTCTATCCGAAGTAGCGTTGCCAAGAATTGTTTCTATGTTTGAAAAAACGAATTTAAGTGCCAAAGATATTGATAAAATTATAGTAGTAAATGGACCAGGTAGTTTTACAGGAATTCGAATTGGATTAACCATTGCGAAAGTATATGCATGGAGTTTAAATATTCCAATCACAACCATTTATTCGTTAGAAGCAATGGCTATGTCAAGTAAAAAAGAAATGGTTCATGTACCAATGATAAATGCCAGAAGAGGATATGTATTTGCGGGAGTATATGATAAAGACTATCAAGAAATCGTAAAACCACAACATATAACGATTGAGGCTTTAAAAGAAAAATTAAGGGATATTCCAGAATATGAGGTCATTACCAATGATGAATTAGAAGAATTCCCAGAAAGAGAATCTTATAATCCAGATATGTTGAAAATCGTTAATTACTGGCAAGACAAAGAGCCAATCAATCCTCATGCTGTTAATCCAGAATATTTAAAATTAACAGAAGCGGAAGAAAGCAAATTATGATTTTGGAAATAACCAAAGACAATATAAAAGAAATTCAGGATTCCTTTTTATCCACAGAATTTGTGGAAAAAGAATTTAGTAATAATCCATTTGCCAAATTTCTAGTTTTAAAAGAAGAAAGCATTATTGGATATATTTACTATAGTGATATATATGAAAGAGCAGAAATTAATCAATTTGAGATAGACACTCCTTTTCGTAATCAAGGAAAAGGAGATTATCTATTAAAAGAAATGATAAAAAGAGTAAACAAAGATATTACGTTAGAAGTAAAAGAGAATAATTCTCCTGCGATAAAAGTATATGAAAAAAATGGCTTTTTAAAAAAAGCCATACGACCAGGGTATTACCAAGGAATCGATGGAATATTAATGGAACGAAAAATAGAACAAAAGACTCTTTAAAAAAAGAGTCTTTTATGTTAAAATAAGTGGGAATTGGGTGATATTATGAAAGATATATATATATTAGGAATTGAAACAAGTTGTGATGAGACAAGTGCCTCTATTGTAAAAAATGGTACGGAGGAAATATCTACCGTTATTTCTTCGCAAATCGATGTACATAAGAATTTTGGAGGAGTAGTTCCAGAAATTGCTAGTCGTCATCATGTTAAAAATATAACAATGGTATTAGAAGAATGCTTAGAAAAAGCCAATATGACAATGGATCAAATCGATGCCATTGCGATTACCTATGGACCAGGCTTAATTGGCTCTTTATTAATCGGATTAGAAGCCGCTAAAACATTAGCTTTTGTCTACAATAAGCCATTGATTCCGGTTCATCATATCGCAGGTCATATATATGCCAATAGTTTAGTAAAAGAATTACAATTCCCATTACTAGCCGTAGTAGTAAGTGGTGGACATACTGAACTAATAGAAATGAAAGGACATTATCAATTTCAAAAATTAGGAGGAACTCTAGACGATGCTATTGGAGAGTGTTATGACAAAGTGGCAAGAGTTATGGATTTAGAGTACCCAGGAGGTCCAAAACTAGATAAACTAGCAGCCTTAGGACATGATACTTATAAACTTCCAATTCCTCTACAAGATGATAGTTATAACTTCTCATTCAGTGGATTAAAGAGTGCCGTTATTAATTTAGTTCATAATGAAGAACAAAGAGGAGAAACAATCCGTAAAGAGGATTTAGCAACTTCTTTCCAAAAAGTAGCCGTATCTTCCATCATTTCCAAAGCTAGAAAAGCAATTGTAGATAAAGGAATAAAAAATGTAATTGTTGCCGGAGGAGTAGCTGCCAATAACGGACTACGTACTGCCATGAAAGAATTAACGGATGAATTAGGAGTAGAGTTATCCATTCCACCAATGAAGTATTGTACCGATAATGGAACCATGATAGCATCTGCTGGTTATTATGCTTATTTAGATGGTAGAAGAGCAGATTTAAACTTAAATTCAAAATCACAAGACACATTAAAGTAAAAATGTGTCTTTTTCTTACTTTTAAAAGGAAAAAAGTCTTTACAGATAATAAAGTATGATATAATGATAATAATAGGGAGGCTAGAAGATGATAAATAGAGTAGTTTTAAACGAAACTTCTTATTTTGGTCGTGGATCACGTAAGAAATTAGGAGAAGAATTAATCTCAAGAGGATTAAGAAAAGTGTTATTGGTAACGGATAAAACTTTAATGGAAGCAAAAGTTACTAATATGATTGTACAAGTATTGGAAGAGAAAGGTATTCAATTTTTTGTTTATATGAATATCAAACCAAATCCAACCGTTAAAAATGTTCAAGATGGATTAACATTAGCAGAAATTAGTAACGTAGATAGTATCGTTGCTGTAGGGGGAGGTAGTGTAATAGACACAGCCAAAGCCATTTCTATTATTATGAGAAATCCAGAACATAGTGGAGTAACCAGTTTAAATGGAGCAGTAGAAACCAGAAATAAAGGATTACCATTATTTGCTTTACCAACTACAGCAGGAACAGCTGCCGAAGTAACAATTAATTATGTTATTACCGATGAAGTAAATGTCAAAAAAATGGTTTGTGTAGATGTACATGATATCCCCGTTTGTGCCATCATTGATCCAGATTTAATGCAAGGAATGCCACAACAGTTAGCAGCATCTACAGGAATGGATGCTCTAACACACGCAATGGAAGGTTATATTACCAAAGCAGGATGGTTAATACCTGATATGTTCCATATTAATGCGATGGCACTAATTTACAAGAACCTTGAAAAAGCAGCCAACGACAAAGATGATTTGGCAATTGAAAAAATGGCTTATGCTCAATACATTGCTGGAATGGGATTCTCAAATGTTGGATTAGGAATTGTACATTCTATGGCACATTCTCTAGGAGCATTCTTTGATACTCCACATGGAATTGCCAATGCTTTATTATTGCCTCATGTATTAAGATTTAATGGGGTGGTTTGCCCAGAATTATTCCGTAATATGGGAAAAGCCTTTGGATTAGACATGGATAACTTATCCGATGAAGAAGCCGTATCCAAAGTAGCCGATGCGGTTGCGGGATTATCAAAAAGATTAGGAATTCCTCAAACTTTAAGAGAAATAGGAATTCCAGAAGAAATGTTACCAGCATTAGCAAATCAAGCCATTCAAGATGTTTGTACTCCAGGTAACCCAAGAAATGTTACTGTAGACGATATTATTAATATTTATAAATCAGCTTATTAAAAGGAGGATAGAAAATGCTAAAGTCAAAAGTAGGTTATAGCATCAATCCTGATAGTTTTATGATGGGATTAGAATCTGCCAAAGATTCATGCAAAGACTTTACCAATGTAAAATTAAATTTTCTATTTACTTCTGTTAAAAGTAATATAAAAAAAGTAGTAAAAGGGGTTCAAAGTGCTACCATGGCTCCCATTATTGGATGCACTAGTAGTGGCGGAATTATTGTGCCAGATGGCTATATAACATCCGAAGAAGGATTTGCAGGGGTATTATCTCTAAATGATCCTGATATGGTAGTAGGAGTAGCTTGTCATGAAGCTGGAAGAAATGCCAGAGCAGTCGGCAGAAAAGTGGCCATTGAAGCAGTAGAAAATGCTAGAACTACACGAGCACCCGCTTATTTCTATATGGTAGCGAGCCCCAAAGAGGAAGAAGAATACCTAATGGGTATCCAAGATGTAATCGGAAGAGTTCCTATGTTTGGTGGTAGCGCTGCAGATGATACGGTAGAAGGAAACTGGAAAATCATTTGCAATGATAAAATTATAAATGATGGCGTAGCCGTAGCCTTTTTCTATACCGATAATGAAATTGCAACCTCTTTTACAGGTGCATATCGGGAAACCGATAATCGAGGACTAATTACCAAAGTAGAAAATGATCGTACCCTAGTAACGATTGATGGAATCTCAGCCCTTAAGAAATATGCTCATTGGACCAATGTAAGTCCAAATAGTCTAATAGGTCAAAATTTGTTAATCGCATCAATTACCAAACCATTAGGAATTAAAGATCCATTAGGAAACTTAACGGTTATTCGTCATCCTATGTTTGGAAATGATATGGGAACCAAAACGACTTCCGACGATACTATTACTTTAGGAAATAAAGTAGTAGAAGGAACCGCTATTATCCAGTTAGAAGCAACAGTAGAGGAATTAATCCATTCCACTGGAAATACCTTAAAAGAAGTAAAACGAAAACTATATGCAGATCCTGCAGCCTATATTTTAATTCACTGCGGTGGCCGAAAATTAGGAATTGGAAATCGAATAGACGAAGTTCATAAACAGTTAGTAAAAGAAGCCAAAGGTGTTCCTTTTATAACCGCCTTTACATTTGGAGAATATGGTTACGATGAACATTCTTCCAATATTTGTGGAGGGTTAATGCTTTCTTTTACAGCATTTGGAAAAAATTAAAGAAGAGCTCCTCTTCTTTTTTTATTGAGAAACCAACCAAAATATGGTATATTTTAAGGGAGGTATAGAATATGATAGAGTTATTAAGTGTATATAGTGGATGTTCATCAGCAGCTTTAGGAGCAACCTTAGCTATCTTAAAAAGGATTATGAATTTAATTCAAATCATTGTTCCAATCTTATTAATGATATCCCTAACATTAAATTTAATCAAATTAGTATCAAATCCAGACGATAAAAAAGCATTACCAAAAATAAAAAATGCTGCTTTAGCCGCTGTTATTGTTTTTATGATTCCCGTTTTTGTAAACGTAGTGATGAATATGTTAGGAGAAAATTTCTCCGTAAGTGCTTGCTGGTCCAGTGTAAATAATCCGACTGGAACTCCAACTTATATTGATCCTTACGGAACCAAAAAATCAAAATTTTTAAGTGATCCATCCGAATATGAAAAAGGAAAGAAAAGAGAAACAACCAACGGGACTGGAAATAGTTCTTATACAGGAGAATATATTGAAGGGACCGCTCAACAAGTAGGAGATGTGGTTTGGGATAGTACCAATGTAACAAGAATTAGTAATCTAACAAGTACTCAATTAATTGGAATATTAAATGCTCATGGAGGAAAAGCCAAAAACTTTATTCCTTATGCGCAAGCTTTAATCACTGCTGAACAAAAATACAGTGTAAATGTATTTTTCCTAATTGGAATAGAAGCATTAGAGTCAGGTTGGATAACATCAAACATTAGTAGAAATTGTAATAACTTAGGAGGAGTTCGTGAAACCGCTAGCCATCCTTCCAATGGATGTGGAAGTAATAGTGGAGGTGGTTTTGGTTATTTCAACTCTGTTCCTGAATTTATAGATTATCATGCCAGTATGCTCCATCGAAGCTATCTAACACCTGGAGGAAAATACTACGAAGGAACATCTCCCTATGACGTTGTAAAACACTATTGTCCAGGAAGTTCTACTTGGCCAGTAAGTGTTATTAAAATTGGAAATAGCTTATTTTCCCATGTAAGAAGTGTTATCTAAGGAGATTCATATGCCAAAAAGAAGAAAAAGAAAAAATGCACAAGATAATAATACTCTTCTCATTGTATTGATTGTATTATTATTGTTAATTGCTCTTTGTTCCATTATTGCCTATTATACCGATAATGGCGGACTAACCCATTCTATTAAACAAGATGGATATACAACCGAAGATGATGAAGATGCCTTTTATAAACAAATTGTAACCAATAATACATTAGATGATTATTATGATTCTTTATCAAAAAAACAAGATAATAGTTATGAAGAATACTATTTATTAAAAGAATCTTTAAATTTCATGGAAATGAAATTAGTATACCAACAAGGAGTTGCCACCTCACTAAACTTTACCTCTGACTTACATACACTAGATACAACGTTTAACTTCGAACTATCTTATGAGAATGCTTACCTATTAATGGAAGGAAACAGTTCTAATGACTTTGAATGTGAAGTAGTAAGTCAAAAGAGTATCAGTAATGATACGAAAACCGACTATTGTAATTACATTCAACAAGAACTATCCATTTTTTTACAAAGAAGAAGTAAAGTATTAGAAAATACAAAAGTTCAGGAGTTACTAGCAAACCCTAGAAAAGAATACATTACCAACGATCATTTGACAGAAGAGTGAAAAAGAATATAATAGTATGCAAGGAGTGAATATTATGTATACAAACAAAACCATCGGATATACATTATAGATCACACCACATCGACTATAAAAAATAAGAGATGTAGGTGTGAAGTTTTTGTCGTGCCTACATCTGTATAGAACCTATACAGTTGTATAGGTTTTTATTATTTATAGAAGGATGATGAATATGTTAGAAATAAGTTTCAATAAAGTAAGCAAAAACTATGGAGAAAAAGTAGTTTTAAAAAATATCAATATAGAATGTAAAACCAATGACCATATTGCCTTAATAGGATCCAATGGTTGTGGAAAATCAACCATTCTAAAATTAATTGCCAAAATAGAAAATCCATCAAGCGGGGATGTCTTTATTCGAAAAGAGGCTTCCATTGGATTATTAACACAGCAACCAAATCCAGACTGGTACCCTTATACCGTAAAAGAAATCATTCAAGATTCTTTTCCAGAGATTAATCAACTAAAAGAAAAATTAAAGAAAGAAGAAGAAAAATTAGGAAAATTAACCGGAGAAGAACTAGAAAAAGAAGTAATAAAGTATTCCAATCTCCAAGAAAAGATGATAGAGATTGGTGGCTATGAAGTAGAAACAAAGATAGATAAAATAGTCGCGGCCTTTAAAGCAGAATCACTTTTAGAAAGAAAATATGAGTTGTTATCAGGAGGAGAAAAGACAATCGTAAATTTAATCATAATCTTACTAAGAGAACCCGATATCTTATTATTAGATGAACCAAATAATCACTTAGATATTGATATGATCGAGTGGTTAGAAAGCTTTTTAAGAAATCTAAAGAAAACCATTATTGTAGTTTCTCATGATCGCTATTTTCTAGATCAAGTAGCCACTAAAACCATCTTAATAGATCGAGGAGAAGCCGAAATCTTTCACGGAAATTATTCCTATTACCTAGAAGAAAATGAAAGAAGAATTACTTCCGAATTTAATGCCTATAAAACTCAACAAAAACAGATAGAAGCAATGAAAAAATCAATCAAAAAATTACGAGAATTTGGAAAATTAGCGTATCCTTGTGGAGAAAACTTTTTTCGAAGAGCGGCTAGTATCGAAAAACGGTTAGAGAAAATAGAGGTTTTAGAAAAACCACAAGAAAGTAAGACAATTCCATTAAAATTCCAAATGAATCAAAGAAGTGGAAAAGATGTCATAGTAGCGGATCAGTATTCTCTTTCCATTGGAGAAAAAGAATTATTAAAAAATACAAAATTTTCCATTCAGTATCAAGAAAGAGTTTGCTTAATGGGAAAAAATGGTTGTGGGAAATCCACTCTAATGAAAGATATTATGAGAAGAGAAAGCTCTATAAAAGTAGGATCAAATGTAAAGATTGGTTATATTCCTCAAGATATTCGTTTTGAAGATGAAACAAAAACGATTTTAGAAGAAGCCAGACAGTATTTTATCGGAACCGAAGAAATCTTAAGAAGCGCTTTAACAAAGTTTTTATTCTATTCCGAAGGAATCTTTGTACGGTTAAAAGATTTATCGGGAGGAGAAAGACTGCGTCTGAAATTATTCTGTTTAATGCAACAAGATAATAATGTTTTATTATTAGATGAACCAACCAATCATATCGATATTAATACCAAAGAAGTTTTAGAAGAAGCTCTTCTAAAGTACTCAGGAACCATTCTTATGATATCTCATGATCGTTACTTTATTAATAAAGTAGCAACAAGAATTCTCTATTTTGAAAACCAAAAACTAGTAAATTATATAGGAAATTATAATGATTTAAAAGCAACGAGAGCAAGACAAAAGAGGAATTAATTTCCTCTTTTTTTGTGGATAAAATGTTGAATGAAGTCAATCAACAAATAAAATAGATAAGATAAAATACCTAATAATAAGATACCACTAATAACTAAGTCTAAACGAAATACTTGGGAACCATATTGAATCAAATACCCAATTCCTTTTTTAGAAACAAGAAACTCTCCCATAATAACACCAATAAAACACATTGCAGCATTGATTTTAAGAGCCGTCAGAATAGAGTCCAAACTACTAGGAAAAATCACATTCCAGAATATTTGATATTTCTTGGCCTTCATACTTTGCATTAACAGTAAATAGGAAGAAGGAACAGAAGAAAATTGTTGATAAATAGTAATGGTAGTAGTAAAGAAACTAATCAAAAAAGCCATAAAACAAATGGAAGAAAGATTGGCTCCAATCCAAATAATAATCAAAGGACCTAAAGCAACTTTTGGAAGAGAATTAAAAATAGTAAAAAAAGGATCCAATACTTTGGCTAAAAAAGGAAATCTCCATAGAAAACTAGCACATACAATACTAAGAAAGGAACTGGCTAGGAAAGAAAGCAAAACTTCATAGAGAGTAATACCAATATGATGAAATAAACTAGAATCAAGAGAGAATAATGTTATAAAAATACGAGATGGACTGGAATACAAAAATGGATTCAACCATCCGAAATTGGCAGAAATTTCCCAGAAAATTAAGAAAAATAATAATAGAAAAATTCGAAAAAAGTGAATCCAAAACTTTTGTTTTCGGATAGCCCTTAAATAAGCAGCATGTTCTTCACTATAATTGAACATCTAAATCCCTCCATATCTGATTATAATAAACTTGAAATTCTTCTTTTTGTCGGTTCTTCATGGGAGTCTCTTTTTCCGGAAAAGAAATCGTATAAAGAGTTTGAACTTTAGAAGGCCTTTTCGAAAGGACAAGAACTTTATCCGACATACTAATAGCTTCTCCGATATCATGAGTTACCATAATCGCTGTCTTTCCTTCTTTCTTAAGAATATTGTAAATATCATCACTAATAATTAAACGAGATTGATAATCCAAAGCAGAAGTAGCTTCATCTAATAATAAGATATCCGGCTTTAAAGCAAGAGTTCGAATAAGAGCACATCTTTGTCTCATCCCCCCTGATAATTGATGTGGATAATGATGAATAAAGTCTTCTAGTCCATAGTTTTTTAATAGGGAACGTACATATTGGATATTGGTAAAAGATAATTGATGAGTAATCTTTAATCCCAACAAACAATTTTCTAAAACGGTTCGAAAAGGAAGTAGGGAATCTTCTTGAAGCATATAGGCTATATGAATGGAAGGAGCATATTGAATCAATCCACTAGTAGGTTTTAAGATACCACAAAGAAGCGATAGAATAGTGGATTTTCCACAGCCACTAGGCCCAACAATCGAAAGAAATTCGCCTTCCTCGACTGTGAAAGAAATATCATCCAAAGCCACAATTTCTTCTTTGGGAGTATGATAGATTTTTTTTAAATGTTGAACACTTAATATAGGTTTCATAATTCCTCCTAACAATGTATTGTATGAAGAAATTTCAAAAAGGATAGGGTAAAAAAAGAGACAAAGTCTCAAGAAATAGAATAAAACAATTCTTCATAAGGAACTTTTGTCTCTAATTCTCCATAATCTATCATAATCTCTTGAAGATGATCAAATGATTGCTTTGAAAAAGAAGTCGTTTTGGGCCAAGTATCATTCATACGATATCGGTGGATAGCATCTATTATTTCTTCCAAGGAAGAATCAGGGAATTGTTTTTGAACCAAAAGAGCTACATCTTCATCACTATGTTGATGAACATAATCTAATCCCTCTTGAATCGCTGAATCAAATTCATAAATAAGATCTGGATGATTTTGAATATAACTTTTTCTAGCAGAATAGGAAGTATAAGGAACCACTCCAGCTATCTCTCCCACACTAGCAACAACCGAACCATATCCTTCTTTCTCTATCATCGATGCTGTTGGTTCAAAAAGAGTTACAAAGTCTCCTTCTCCACCCATAAAAGCTCCAGCCATAGCGGCAAAAGCAATGGAAGTATCAATGGTAACATCTTCTTTAGGATTAATTCCATTTTGTTTTAAAGCATACTCTAAAGTCATTTCTGGCATACCGGCACTTCTCCCACCGATAATCGTTTTTCCTCGTAAATCTTCTAAAGAAAAAGAATCATACTTTTTTCGAGAAACTAGAAAAGTTCCATCCTTTTGAGTGAGTTGGGAAAACGTTTGAAGATAATCTTTTTCTCCTCCCAAATAGACATAGATAGTTGCTTCACTTCCACAAAATCCAATATCTGCATCTCCAGATAATACAGCGGCCGTAACTTTATCGGCACCACTCGCTAGAATTAAATCAATGTTAATACCATGTTTTTCAAAAAAACCATTTTCAATAGCCACATACATAGGTGCATAGAACAGAGTATGAGCAACTTCTGCCAAGGTAATCGTAGGTAGGGACTCTTTTTTTTCTTTTTGAAAAGAGAATAAAGCAGAAGCTCCTACCACAAAAATTAAGATACTACAAAGTATCATGACAAATAATTTTTTTCTCATATAATCTCCTATCTCAAAATAGTATATGAAAAAAGAAAAAAAGTGTTATTTCAAAGAAGAATTATGATATAGTACAAGTAGAGGTGAGAATATGAAAATAATGTTTATTTCCGATATTCATGGATTTAAAACCAACTTACCACTCGTAAAAGAAAAATTTCAAGAGTATCAATGCGACAAACTAGTGGTACTAGGAGATTTATATGCCATTAATCCAGAACGTCAAACAGAACCAGGATATGATCGAAAGTATGTCCAAGAGTTCCTAGATTCTTTTCAAGAAAAAATGGTTTGTGTTCGGGGAAACTGTGACTCAGAAAAAGTGGTAAAAGAAAGTCACTTCCCAATCATTCCAGAAGTAGGGACTGTCCAAACTCCAAAAGAAGAATTATATATAACGCATGGTCACATCTATCATGAGGGAAATTGGGAAAAAGAAAATACAACTCTAATCTATGGACATACTCATATTCCATTTATTCATGAAAAAGAAAATAAGACCTTTATCAATCCAGGAAGCATTTCCCTACCACTTGGAAAAGAGCCTCCATCTTATCTACTTTTTGATGGAAAAACGTTTACAATTTACGATATTTTCGACAATATTTTGTATCAAAAAGACGCCGAAAAAAGATTATACTTGAAATTTTAAGTCATTTGTGGTATAATATAGCCAACTAAATGAGGGGGAGAAGAAAATGAAAAAATTCACAAGAATTGCCAAATCATTCGTAACGATGTTATTAACACTTGCTATGATCGTTACACCATTTCATCAAGTATCTGCAGCAAATGATAGAATATCTCTAGGTCAAGCTTACCAATCTGGAACCTATATTGCTGGCGTATCTTTTTCATATAAAGTTACGACACGTGGACAATATTTATATTGTTTAAACATTCATAAAAAAACAGCTCAGAATACTGAAGCTACTTTAGTAGCAAACAGTAGATATGTAAATGGTGGATTAGTTTATATCTTAAAAAATGGTTTCCCATATAAAACAATTACAGGAGATACCGATAAAGACTATTACATCACCCAAACCGCTGTATGGTGGTATTTAGATATGACTACTGGAAGTGAAAACTTAGGAGATCAATTTAAGCAATACGGAAGTGATGCTTATGGATTGAGATCTTATGTTAAATCATTAGCAGAACAAGGATATGCTCATAGAAATGATGCTATCGGAGTTAGCGATACAAAATTAGTAATGGATGCCATTGGTGGTAAGACAATGTCATTAAGTAATAATTACTATGTATCAAATGAAATCAAAGCTACAACTGCTCAAAACTTTGGAGCTTATACCGTAGCTTTAGAATCTGCACCAAAAGGAACAGTAATTGTTGCTTCTAATGGTACAGAAACAGCTTATACAGGAGCATTTACAGTAAATAAAAATGATACTTTTAAAGTAAAAGTACCAGCATCATCTATAACGGGAACAACCGCTACAATCAAAGTGAAAGCTTCTGCTACTGGATATACACAATATATGGCATATGAATATGCACCAGTAGATCAAACAATGCAAAATGTTGCTTTACTAGAAGCAATCAACAAAGATGTATCATCTGAGTTCAATCTAGAAATATTAACATCAAGAGTAACCATTACAAAAATTGATGCTAATACAAAACAACCATTAGCAGGAGCAGAATTAGTAGTAAAAGATTCTGCAGGAAATGAATATAAATGGACATCAACCATTAATGGTCATGTTCTTAGAAATTTACCAAATGGAACTTATACCTTAGAAGAAACAAAAGCTCCTACAGGTTATGTTCTAAATAAAACACCAATCAAATTTACAATTTCAGATAGTAATAGAGATGTAAAAGTTACAATGGAAAACAAACCAAAAAATGTAGTAGTAAATATTACAAAAGTGGACCAAGCAACCAATACACCATTAGCCGGAGCTATCTTAGTATTAAAGAAAGCAGACGGAAGCGAAGTTGCTAGATTTGAAACAACAACTGAATCCAAAGTATTTACAGATTTAGCAGATGGAAGTTATTACGTAGAAGAGTTAAGTGCTCCATACGGATACATCACAAGCGATGAAAGAATTTACTTTACGATTGATGATTCTCATCTATCTCATCAAATTACTTTCAAAAATGCCAAAGTAGTAGATGTACCAGATACAGCTTCCACTACATCATATTTAATGTTGATTTTAGGATTAATAATAACTAGTACAGGAATTTGCTATATCTATAAAAATGGAAAAAGAGCTTAACATAAGAAAGAAAGGTTCACCTAGTGTTACTGCATTCATTGGTGCTGTTATCACATTAATAGGAGGATTCTTTCTTTCTTATAATTATATACAGGCGAAAACCGTATATGCTTATGACTATATGTCAAATGTCTTCTACAATGGAACAGAAATCGTGGAAGTAACCGAAGAGGAAGCTACCACTCCACCAATTGTAGAAGAAGAATTAACAGGAGAAGTAACAAACGAGTATATTGGTTATTTAACAATACCTAAAATCAATTTCATGAAGGGATTCTTAGATAAACGATCAACGGAAAATGACGTTGAAAAGAATATCCTCGTTGTAAACGGATCCAACTATCCGGATGTAGAACGAGGAAACCTAATTATCGCTGGACATTCCGGTACAGGATGGAAAGCATTCTTCAATGAGCTATATCAACTGGGAGCAGGAGATGAAGCTTACGTAGATTATAAAGGAAAACGTTACGTCTATAGTATTGTAAATATCTATACACAACCTAAAACAGGTAAGTTAGCAATTTACCGTAACTATGATGTTAACACCTTAACATTAATTACATGTACCAATAATGATTCTACAACGCAAACAATTTACATTGCAGAATTAGTAAGAATAGAAGGATAAAAATTTAAAGGGGGTTGAAGATATGAGTAAAATGTCATTTTGGGACAAATTGGCTGTATTTTTTACAGTATCCAAAAGTTCCTACTTGTTTATTGTCATTATTGCTTTATTACTGGTAATAGGTACCATTTTTATGACTACAAATCAGAAGACAGCAAAACGAAATAAAACAATTTACATTGTTTGCTCTGTCTTCATGTTATTATTCTTGTTATTATCTTATCACACATCATTAAGTAAAATATTTGATTATATGATGAACAACTTATTCATTGCTATTTACTTCCCAAACTTAGCGATTTACCTAGGTGCAATGATCACACTAAATATTATCGTATGGATCAGTATTTTCAATTTTAAAACTACGGATATTATCCGAAAAGTAAATGTAGTGGTATATGTAATCATGAATTATATATTAGCTCTAATTTTAAGTGTAATTAATACTGAAAAATTAGATGTATTTACCCAAAGTTCTGTTTATCAAAATTCAAAAGCAACCGCTTTAATTGAATTATCATCTACGATATTTATTATTTGGATTATCTTCTTAGTTCTATACAAAGTAATATTAATCTACTTACGTAAAGACTATATGCCAAAGAAAGTAGTAGTTCGTAAACCAGTAAAACAACTACCAGAAAACTTTGAGCCAGTTCATATGCCAGAGTTTATCTTTGGAGAAACATCAAAAGAGAAAAAAGAACCGGTTATAGACCCAATTCCAGAATTAGTCTTAACACCAGTTTCCATTCCAGAAATCAAAGAAACTCCAAGAAGAGATACCAAAGATTTTGAAGATATGTTAACTGTAGAAGATTATAAATTATTATTAAAAATGTTAAAAGAACAAAAAGAAAAAGACAAAAGAGCTTCAATCTTAAGAGAAGAATTACAAATAGAAAAATTAAAAAGAAAAGAATTAGAGCGAGAGCAAGAAAAATATACAGAATTAGAAAAGTTATACAGAAGTGTTCGTTAAGAACACTTCTTTTCATTTGTTTTCCACAATAAAGTACGATATAATGAAAAAGAACAGGAAGTAGAGAAAATGAATTTAAACGAATTAAATGATAAACAAAAAGAAGCGGTATTATATAATGAAGGGCCATTATTAATCATTGCGGGAGCAGGAGCTGGGAAAACAAAAACTCTTACGACCAAAATTGCTTATTTAATAGAAGAAAAACAAGTAAGCCCTTATAGTATTTTAGCCATTACCTTTACCAATAAAGCAGCCAAAGAAATGAAAGACCGTATTTATAAAACGATTGGAGAAGAGGCTAGAAAACTTCAAGTATCCACATTCCATAGTTTTGGCTTAAAGCTTATTCGGGAAAACGTAGGAGTTTTAGGATATGATAAAAACTTTGTCATTATGGATAGCGATGATACACTAGTAGTAGTAAAAAAGATTTTAAAAGACATGGGATATGATCCAAAGATTTATAATCCGAAAGCCATTCGTAATAAAATCAGTAGTTGTAAGAATGATATGATTTCTCCACAAGCCTATGAAAGATTTGCCGTCAGTGATTACGAAAAAGTAGTTCAAGAAGTTTATGAAAAATATGAAAGAAAATTACATAACAATAATTCCGTAGATTTTGATGATTTATTACTTTTACCAATTAAATTATTCAAAGACTATCCAGATGTCTTAGAACGCTATCAAGATTTATATCAATACATTTTAGTAGATGAGTATCAGGATACCAATGAAGCTCAATATATTTTAACCAAATTATTAAGCGAAAAATATCGAAACATCACATGTGTAGGAGATGATTCTCAAAGTATTTATAGTTTCCGAGGAGCAAATTATAAAAATATTCTAAACTTTGAAAAAGATTATCGAGATGCGAAAACCATATTACTAGAACAAAATTATCGATCTACCAGTACTATCTTAGATGCAGCCAACCAAGTTATTAAAAACAATAAAATGAAAAAAGAAAAAAATCTTTGGACTTCTCGAGGAGTAGGAGAAAAGATTAAATATTATCGTGCTTATAATGAAACAGATGAAGCTCAATATGTAGTTCGTCAAATAAAAGCTCTTTTCGAAAAACAAGTAGAACCACAAGATATCGCTATCTTATATCGTACCAATGCTCAATCTCGTGTTTTAGAAGAAGAAATGATGAAAGAAAAAATGCCATATAAAATGATTGGTAGTATCAATTTCTATTCAAGAAAAGAAATTAAAGACTTATTAGCATACTTACGTTTAATACACAATTCAAAAGATAATATATCCTTATTAAGAATTATTAATACTCCAAAACGAGGAATAGGATTAAAGACCATTGAAACCCTAACAGCAAAAGCCGATGCCGAAGGAATTAGTATTTATGAAGCAATCAGTTCTGGTAAAGAGTTAGAATTTAAAAATATGATTGAAAAATTAAAAGAAATCAAAGAAGAAATAACTCTTACCGAATTAATTGAAAAAGTTTTATTGGCATCTGGCCTAAGAAAAGAATTAGAAGACGAAAATACCCTAGAAGCCGAAGTACGATTAGAAAACTTGGAAGAATTTAAATCCATTGCCAAGAGTTTCGAAGAAGAAGATGGATTAGTATCCTTAGAAGAATTATTATTTCAAGCCAGTTTAGTAAGTGATGTCGAAGAATATAAAAATGATCCAAATCGTATTAGCTTGATGACCGTTCATTCCGTAAAAGGATTAGAGTTTTCTCATGTATTTGTAGTAGGACTAGAAGAAGGAATCTTTCCTCATATGAATTCCTTAATGGAAAACTCCGAAGTAGAAGAAGAAAGACGTCTAATGTATGTTGCTATTACAAGAGCCAAAGATGATTTGCACTTAATCAATGCTAGAAGAAGACTATTATTCGGAAATGAACAAGTAAATCCAGCGAGTCGTTTCATTAGTGAAATCAGTCCGGACTTATTAGAAAGTAATACCTCTCCAGAAGAGACTAAGAAAGAAGAAAAAATAGAAGTGGGAGAAATGTTTAGAGAGGAAGAAGTAGACTACCAAGTAGGAGACTATGTATATCACGAAACATTTGGTACTGGAAAAGTATTAGAAGTAACAAACACCTTAGTAAGTGTAGCCTTTAAACATCCACATGGAATTAAAAAATTGATGAAGAACCATAAGAAATTATCAAAAGTATAAAAGAACCATTAATGGTTCTTTTTTAATAGATAAGGCTGATTTGTCGAAATTCATAAAGTATGATATAATGAATCCAGCTAAAAGAAATACTTTATAAAACGAGGAGGATTAGAATGAATAAAGATATTACATTAGTCATACTAGCCGCTGGAATGGGAAGTCGTTTTGGTGGATTAAAACAGATTGAACCGATGGGACCTAATGGGGAGTTTATCATTGATTATTCTATTTTTGATGCGATTCAAGCCGGCTTTACTAAAGTTGTTTTTTTAATTAAAGAAGAAAACTATAATATATTTAAAGAAACCATTGGAGCAAGAGTAGAACCACATATACCAGTAGAATATTGCTTCCAAAAAAATGATAATTTACCAGCTGGATATACAATTCCATCATCAAGAGTAAAACCATTAGGAACGGCTCATGCTATTTTATGTTGTGAGAATCATGTACACGAGCCATTTATGATTATTAATGCGGATGATTTTTATGGAAAAGATGCTTTCCAAAGAGGAGCTCGTTTCCTAAAAAACTTAAAAGATGAAAAACCTCATCCTTATGGAATGGTAGGATATTTAGTAAAAAATACCATTACCGAAAATGGAGCAGTTAAAAGAGGCGTTTGTAACATAAAAGATGGACAATTAACAAAACTAGTAGAAAGCTCTGTAGGAAGAGATGAAGAAGGACATATTATTGCTAAACCACTAGACGAAAGCCTTCCATCTTTTGAAGTAGGAGAAGATGACACCGTTTCAATGAATATGCTTTTATTTACACCAAGTATATTCCCCTATATTAAAGCAAATTTTCCAGCTTTCTTAGATAAAAATCAAGATAACTTAGAAAAATGTGAATACCTAATTCCAGATATTTTATTCCAAGCCATCGAAGAAGGATATGCTGGATGTGAAGTAATCCCAACAACGGCTACTTGGTATGGAGTAACATACAAAGAAGATTTAGATGGAGTAAAAAAAGCCCTAACTAGAAAAGTAATTATGGGAGAGTATCCAAACGATCTTTGGGCAGCCGAAGAAGAAAAACAAAGAGCATTATAAGAGAGGAAAACTCTCTTTTTTTGTGATTGGATATATGCTATACTAATGATAGAAAAAGGTGATAATATGCAAGAGAGAATGAATGAATTAATCGATATAATAAACGAGGCGGATTACAATTATCATACCCTAGATAATCCAACGATAACGGATCAAGAGTATGACAAATATGTAAGAGAATTAATTGAAATAGAAGAAGCACATCCAGATTGGATCAGAGAAGATTCTCCTACTCAACATGCCGGTGGAAAAATTATAGAAGGATTTGAAAAAGTAACACATAAGATTCCTATGATGTCTTTAAGCGATGTCTTTTCCGAAAGCGAAGTAATTGCTTTTGATGAAAGAATTCGAAAAGAAGGAATTGTACCACAATATATGTGTGAATTAAAAATAGATGGATTATCAGTATCATTGCTTTACGAAAAAGGAAAACTAGTGAGAGCAGCAACTCGTGGAGATGGAACAACAGGAGAAGACATTACACATAATGCCAAAACCATTAAAGTAATTCCTTTAAAACTAAAAGAACCAGTCGATATTGAAGTTCGTGGAGAAATATTCATGAATAAAAAAACACTAGAAGAGTTAAATGAAAAAAGAAAGAAAAATGGAGAACCACTTCTTCAAAACTGTCGAAATGCTGCTGCCGGATCAATCAGACAATTGGATTCCAAAATTGCTGCTGAGAGGAAACTAGATAATTTCATTTATCACTTACCAAATCCCTTAGATTATGGATTAAAGACTCATGCCGAAGCCATTGATTATATGAAACAATTAGGATTTAAAATTAATCCAAATAATCGTTTGGTTTCTTCCATAGATGAAGTACTTCAGTTTATCGAAGAAAAAGGAAAATTACGTCCGAGTCTTCCTTATGATATTGATGGAGTCGTAATCAAAGTTAACAGCATCGAGCAGCAACAAAAACTTGGTTATACAGCCAAATATCCAAAATGGGCAACGGCCTATAAATTTCCAGCAGTAGAAGTATTAACCAAATTACAAGATATTATCTTTACAGTTGGAAGAACAGGACAAATTACTCCTAACGCTGTATTAGATCCCGTTATCGTTGCTGGTTCTACAATATCTCGCGCGACTCTTCACAATGAAGACTATGTGATAGAAAAAGACTTAAAAATAGGAGATATTGTTTCTATACGAAAAGCGGGAGATGTTATTCCTGAAGTAGTGGAAAGAAAAATAGAAAGACGTACAGGACAAGAAAAAGATTTTGTAATGATCACAGAATGTCCAATGTGTCATACTCCATTAATCAAGAAAGAAGGACAAGTAGACTACTACTGTCCGAATGAAAAATGTCCAGCTAGACACGTTGAAAGTCTAATTCATTTTGTTTCAAGAGATGCCATGAACATTGATGGTTTAGGAGACCGTATTATGGAAGATTTCTATAACTTTGGATTTATTGGAAACATTGCCGATATTTATTCTTTAAAGCAACATGAAAAAGACTTAATCCGTTTAGAAGGATATGGAGATAAATCAGTATCAAACTTATTAGATGCCATTGAAAAGAGTAAAGAAAACTCTTTAGAAAGATTAATATTTGCCTTAGGAATTCCTCATGTAGGAGCAAAAACCGCTAAGCTATTAGCTGCTAGATTTAAAACAATGGATCACTTTGAAAATGCTTCCATGGAAGAATTAACGAGTATTCCAGATGTTGGAGAAATCATTGCCAAAAGTGTAATGGATTATTTTGCTAATAATCATAATAAAGCCATTGTCGAGGAATTAAAAGATTTAGGAATCAATATGACTTATTTAGGCCAAGAAGTAGAAGAAAAAGAAGGATTTAGTGGAAAAACCTTTGTTCTTACAGGATCTCTTCAAATCTATACCAGAGAAGAAGCCAAAGAAAAAATAGAATCTCTTGGTGGAAAAACGGTTGATTCAGTATCGAAAAAAACATCCGTTGTCATTGTAGGAGAAAATCCAGGTAGTAAATATACCAAAGCCCAAGAATTAGGAATTGAAATTTGGACAGAAGAAGAATTCCAAGAAAAATTAGGAGAATAAAGTATGAAACAAGAAAAAAGAAAAAAAAGAGCAATTTGGATAAGTGTATTACTAATCATTTTACTGTTGACTATTTCTAGTACAACCTTATTTGTTCAAGGAGCAAAAGAGGGAGAAATTCAGAAAAAAGAGAGAGAGGAGTATCCAGAAGAACAAACCATTTCTTGCTATAAAGAAGTGGGACATGATGGAGTAGAAGAAACCGAAACCGTTTATTTACAAAGAGGAGTATTAATTTCCAGAACCAATCGAGCTGAATGGTCAAAATCCACTCCAAGTGAAAAGACCTGTGAATACTATACAAAAAATAGTACAGGTTTAAATGCTTATCAAGGAATTACCAGTACCTGTAATTGTGATAGTAATCGTGGAACTTATACAGCTACTTATACAATTGCAGAGCTTGATCGAACCCAAATTCGTTTAAAACAATTTGACTATTTAAATGAAAAAGGAATCTTTAACGTAACATCTTGGAGAATTTTCATGGAAGATAGTGGCTTTGATTGTAAGGAACAGTAGAACTTTACAAAATCAAGAAAATATGCTATAATATACGCCTATAAGGGGGACATAGTATGTCAAAAAAAGAAAATGATATTGTAACCAAAGAAGAAGAAATTATCGACTCTTACCAAGAAGAAGAGTATGAAGATTTTAAAATAGACAAAACACCCAAAGAAAGAAGATTTAGTCTTGTAAAACGTCTATTAAATGTATTGTTTATCATTCTTATCATCTCCTTCATCTTAATCGCAACTGATGTAATTGCGGTAGCTAGATACAATGTTGGACCATTCTTTGCAATTCCAGGAGCCAAATATAAGGATGGGGGAACAAGAGAGTATTATGGATTAGGATATAAAGTAATTAAATACAACCAAGTCCAAGGAAGAAGAGATATGGAAATTGGACTTTGGAGTCTAAAATATAATACAACTCCTATTACAATCCAAGATGTTGATCTAGCAATTGAAACCCAAGAAGAAGGATATGCTACTTATGAAAAGTATTATAAAAAATTCGTAAGAGTGATTTCAAATCTTCAAAAAGTAGAGGAAAAGAAAAAACAAATTACCCTTGGGTATGTAGATGAAGGTGGAAAATATTCTATCGATATTATCTGTAATATGGTAGAAGAACAAGATAATTTAGAGGAATTAGAAACAGGAAAAGAAATTACCATTATTGGTACATTAGTAGAGTATAAAGAAGGAACCAAGAAAAAGAATCCTACTTATATCATAGAAAACTGTTTTGCAGAACAATAAAAGAGTAAAAAATACTCTTTTTTTTTGCTATAATAGAAGAGAATTTCCTCTTCTTTTTCTATGTATGAAAGAAGAAAATATGATATAATAAATTGAGTTATGGAAGGAGTGTTTTTCATGGAAGAAAAACTTACCAGAGAAGAGGTACTACACGTTGCTAGATTAGCTCGTATTCAATTATCCGAAGAAGAGATTGAAAAATACCAAGTAGAATTAAAAAAATTATTAAAAGATGTAGAAAAGATAAATGATGTAAAAGGATATGATGATGATATTCTTATTGCTTGTTGGGATGGAAATACAGAACTTAGAAAAGATGAAGAAGGAGAAATGCTAGATCCAAAGCAAGTAGTAGAGAATGCTCCCCATCATGCCGGTAACTATATAGAAGTTCCAGTAGTTATTGGAGAAAGTGAGGGTGCTTAAAATGAAGTATTTGAATAAGAGTATTACAGAAATTCATGAATTATTAAAAAATAAAACAATTACTCCAGTGGATTTAGTAGAAGAAGCCTTTGAAAACATTGAAAAGAATAAAGAACTGAATGCATATATTACCTTGAATAAAGAAGAAGCATTAAAAGAAGCCAAAGAATTAGAAGGAAAAGAAGTAGATAATTTATTATTTGGACTACCCATTGCGGTAAAAGATAATATTATTACCAAAGGTCTACGTACCACTTGTGGTTCTCATATCTTAGAAAACTTTGTTCCAATTTATAATGCTACAGTTGTAGAAAAGATAAAAGCCAAACACATGATTATCATAGGAAAAACCAATATGGATGAATTTGCTATGGGATCTAGTTCTAGAACAAGTTACTTTGGAGCTCCTAGAAACCCATGGAATAAAGACAAGATATGTGGAGGATCTTCTGGTGGATCTGCTGCAACAATTGCAGCTAGAGATGTTTTATTCGCAATTGGATCAGATACAGGTGGATCGATTCGTCAACCAGCAAGTTATACTGGAATTGTTGGGATGAAACCAACCTATGGTAGAATTTCTCGATATGGTTTAGTTGCCTTTGCTTCCTCCCTTGATCAAATGGGGCCAATGACGAAAAACGTATACGAAAACGCAGTATTATTAAATGCCTTAGTAGGAAAAGATGAAAAAGACCTAACTTCTGCTAGAAGAGAAGAAGAAGATTTTACTCGTTTCATTGGAAAAGATATTAAAGGAATGAAAATAGCCGTTCCAAACTTCTTAATGGGAGATATCGTATCAAAAGAAGTAAAAGAAAAAATCAAAGATACCATTCAATTATTAGAAAAGAGTGGAGCAACGGTAGATTATGTAGATATAAAATACTTAGAAAACGCCATGACTCTATATCAAATAATTGCGATGGGAGAAGCTTCTTCAAACCTAGCTAGATTTGATGGAATTCGTTATGGATTCCAAGCCGAAAACATCAAAAATATTGAAGAAATGTACTTAGAAACAAGAGGCCAAGGATTTGGAGAAGAAGTAAAAAGAAGAATTATGGTAGGTTCTTACTTATTAAGTGGAGAAAATGCCAAAGTATACTATAACAAAGCCTTATCCATTCGCGATGATATGCGTAAAGAATTCAAAAAAGTATTTGAAAAATATGATCTAATAATTGGACCAACCACCGTAACAACCGCTTATGATTTAACCGATCCAATGGACGATCCTAGAAAATCCTTTATGGATGACGTTTTAGTAATACCAGTCAATATGGCAGGACTTCCAGGAATGAATATTCCAGTTGGCTTTGATAATAAGCATATGCCAATTGGTATGCAAATCATTGGAAATTCTTTCGAAGAAGCAAAGATTTATCAATTAGGAAGTTTTATTGAGAAATCATTAAACTTAGAGTTAACCCCAGGAGGTGAGAAGTAATGGCAAATTATATACCAACGATTGGTGTAGAAGTACACGTTGAATTAAAAACCAAAACAAAAATATTCTCAAACTCCAAAAATGGATATGGTCAAATGGCCAATTCTTTAACAAATGTGGTCGATCTAGGATATCCTGGAACTCTCCCTACTTTGAATGAAGAAGTAGTAAATCTAGCCATTCGTGCTGCCACGATTTTAAATTGTAAAATCCGTCATGAGATGTTCTTCGATCGTAAAAATTATTTCTATCCAGATAATCCAAAGAATTATCAAATTACTCAGGCAAGAACACCAATAGGATATGATGGATATGTAGAAATTGAAATCAATGGAGAAAAGAAAAAAGTAGAAATTGAAGAGATGCACATAGAGGAAGATACATGTAAAAGTGCCCATCGCGGAACGAAAACATTCCTTGACTTCAATCGTGCAGGAGTTCCATTAATTGAAATTGTTACCAAACCATGTATGACTAGTAGTCAAGAGGCTAAAGCCTATCTCGAAAAATTAAAGGAATTATTATTCTATGGAGATATAAGTGACTGTAAAATGGAAGAAGGTTCTATGAGAGCCGATGCCAATGTCTCTATCCGTAAGAGTGAAAAAGATCCATTTGGTACGAAAGCTGAAATTAAAAATATTGGTTCTATCTCAAATGTTGGATTAAGTATTGAAAAAGAGATTGAAAGACAAGCAGCTTTATATGATAAAGGAGAAACATTCCAACCTCAAACAAGACGTTTTGATGACAAACTACAAGACACCGTATTAATGCGTGTAAAAGAAACGGGAAATGACTATCGCTATTTCCCAGAACCAGATATTCCTTTTGTCATCATTACCGAAGAAATGATAGAAGAAGCCAAAAAAGGAATTCCTATGTTACCAGATGAAAGAAGAAAGATTTATGTGGAAAAAGGCGTTTTAGAAATAAATGCCAATAAATTAATTCAAAATCGACCACTAAGTGATTTCTTTAATACATTACTTAATGAAAATATTAACTTTAAAACTGCTAGTAATTTATTATTAGGAGACATTTCTGCTTACTTAAATAAAGAAGAAAAAGAAATAGGAGAAACGACTTTAAATAAAGAAAGATTTATCGAATTAGTAAACTTAGTCGATAGTGATACGCTAACGAGTAAAAACTTGAAAGATATTCTAACAATGGTTATGGAGCAAGAAAAAACCATCCAAGATATCATGAAAGACAATGGTATTGAAAACATTACCGATGATGGAGAAATACGAAAAGTCATCCAAGAGATTATTGCTTCCAATCCAGAAAGTGTAGAAGATTATAAAAACGGTCACGATCGTGCGATTAAGTTCTTGATGGGACAAGTCATGAAAGAAACAAAAGGAAAAGCCAACCCAAGACTTGCCATGGAACTTTTAACCGAAGAGTTAAATAACTAAGTTGAAAAACAAGGGTACTTAGTGTATAATGAAAATAAATTAGGATGTGAAAATATGAAGTTTATAAAGAAACACATTAATATGATAGTGGCAATTGCTATATTGATTTTATTGGTAGTAGGATTACTATTAGCCAAAGAAATCTTTTTCCCAAATGAAACCAAAGCCATTTATGGAACTCGTTTGGAAGGAAAAGAAAAAGTACCAATTACCAACGATCATATAAACCGTGTAAAAGAGGCTATAAAAGACAGCACGATTACAACAGAAGTACGAGTAGCAGGACGTATTATCTATGTAGATATTACGGTAAATCCAGACGTAACGGTTGAAGGAGCTAAGGGACTAGGAAATACAATTGTAGAGGTATTCTCAGAAGAGGAAAAAGCTTATTATGATATTCAAATCTTAATCGCTAACTCTGCAAATGAAGCTCAATTTCCAATTATAGGTTATAGACATCATACAAGAACAGAAATATTTTGGACAAAAGATAGATAGAGGTTAATATGAAAAAAAGATTAATAATCATAATTCCTGTCTTAATTGCAGCCATTACCTTCTTTTTTGTTTATCGTTATTACAATAAAGAAGATAAAACCACGACTTTAACAGTAGCCGAAAAAAGATGGGTGGAAGAGAATAAAGAGCAAGCCTATGACTTCGAATTAGTAAATGATTATCCGTTATATGGAACCAACGGAGAAGGAGTAATCTTCGATTTTGCAAAAGACTTTGAAGAAAAAATAGGAATTGAATTCAATAAGATTCCTTATTTAAAAACTTCCATTCCTATGGGTAATAGTTATCGTATTACCATTTTAGGAAATGATGAAAAAATATCCAAAAATGATTTATTCTTATTTAATGATAATTACGTCGCAATCGGAAAAACCTATCAAAGAATCAATCATGTAAGTGATATGAAAAATATTACTTTTGGAGTATTAAAAGAAGATTTAGACGAAATAAGTTTCTATTTAAAGAGTGGAAACAATTTATCGTATAAGCCTTATGACAATATAGCAGATTTATATACCGCATTAAATGCTGATGAAATTAATATGATTATAGTTCCAAATATTATGTATTTAGACTATACCATTGAAAAAGGGAAATATTCGATTAACTATTATTTCACAGAATTAAAGAAACAAATCGTTTTGACCTTAAGCGATGATAACAAAGAATTAAATACCATTGTAACAAAATACTATAATAAATGGAGACAAACCAATTATATTAAAGAATATAATGATGCTTATCTAAATTATTATCTAGATAAGAATCAATTAGATGCCAAAACAAAAGCTACCTTAATTTCCAAGAATTATGTATATGGATATATTGAAAATGCACCATATGAAGTAAAAGTTCATGGAAAAGTAGCTGGAATAGCTGGAGAATATATTGATCGTGTATCTCGATTAGCGAATATTAATTTCAAATATAAGAGATTTCATAGTAAGAAAGAATTACAGCAAGCTATTGACAAGGGAGAGATTGATGTTTACTTTGATTATTATAATTACAGTAATGATCAATATCTATCGACTCTTTCTACTTTCATTGAAGATTATGTTGTACTTGGAAAACAAGAAGACAATCATATTGTTAATTCCTTTGAAAGTTTAAAAGGACAAGAAATTGCTATGTTAAAAGGAGATTCTCTATACAATTATTTCACCAATAACTCTAGAGCGGATATTCAAGATTATACGAATATTAATAGTTTATTAAAAGAAGCCGGAGACAGACTTATTGTAGTAGATAGAGAAATCTATTCTTATTATCAAAATAATAAATTTAAAAAACTAAAATTATTATATGAAGATACCATGATGAATGATTATAAGTTTATGGTAAAAAGTAATAATGAAGCTTTTTATGATTTGTTTAACTACATTATGAATACCAATTCCTATTATAATTATCGCAATTCCGGTATCACAAATTTAAATGCTTCCATCTTAGAAGACTCAACTTTAGAGCAAGTATATACCATTGCTTTAATAGTAATATTTACTCCAATTATATTGTTTACATTAGTATATTTGATTCTAAAGAAGAAAAAACAAATCAAAAAAGTTAAGATTCAAGATCGTCATAAATATACCGATATGTTAACATCTCTAAAGAATCGTAACTATTTAAATGCCAAAATGAAAGAATGGGAAGATTGTGAAGTATTCCCTCAATCAATCGTTATGGTAGACTTAAATAACGTTAAATACGTTAACGATAATTATGGTCATGAAGAAGGAGACCAATTAATTATCAAAGCTGCTGGTATTCTAGTTAATACCCAATTAGAAAACAGTGAAATTATACGTACCGATGGAAATGAGTTCTTAATATATCTAGTTGGATATAGTGATCGTCAAATCAGTACTTATACCAAGAAACTAGCCAAAGAAATGAAGAATTTACCTCATGAATTTGGGGCAGCAGTTGGTTATAGTATGATTACTGATGAAATTAAAACTTTAGATGATGCCATCAACGAAGCAACTCTAGAAATGATAACGAATAAAGAGGATTATAAATAAAAGGTGATAAAATGGAAAAAGCAAGAGATTTTATTCTGAAAATATTCAAACTATTAATGCGACCAGAAATGAGAATATTGCCAGGACAACTTGCTTTTTTTCTTGTTATGACCATTATTCCATTAGTAGCTATGATTGCAACTCTAACAGCAGCATTATCCATATCAACAGAGACCGTTAGACTGGCTATTTCCCAGTCCGTTCCAACGGAAATAGCGAGTATCATAAATAGTATTATCACAGGAGATGGAATTAATTTTAACATTATTGTGTTCTACTTTTCAGCTTTTTTATTAGCATCCAATGGAACGTATTCTATGATTAATACATCCAATGAAATATATAAAGTAGAACCTAGAAATATGATTAGTAGAAGAGTAAAAGCCATAGTAATGACCTTCATCATGGTAGCCTTGTTTTTATTCTTATTATTAGTTCCTGTATTTGGTAGTACGTTATTTGATATTATCAAAGAACTAACCGGTAGTGGAACGGTGATTATGATTATGCAAAAAGTATTGCAAATTCTAAAATACCCAATTATTCTATTAATTTTATTTATTAGTATAAAATTAATGTATGTAATTGCCCCAGACCAAGAAATACCAACGAAAACAACCAATAAAGGAGCCATTTTTACAACCATTGGTTGGGTACTCGCAACAGAGATATTTGCTTTTTATGTAGAGACCTTCGCAACCTATGATATTTTCTATGGTAGTATTTCCAATATTTTAATCTTGCTATTATGGGTTTATTTATTATCATATATATTTGTACTTGGAATGGTTATTAACGCCAGTACTTACAAAGAGGAATTATAATTTCTCTTTTTTTAGACCTTTAATAGACATTGAAAATAGACAAAAAGAATGGTATACTTATAGAGTGAGGTAAAAGAATATGAAATTACTAAAAAATGTTATAAATAAATGGAAAAACAGTTTAGTAAAACAAATAAAAAGAATTAAGACCGAACATTTAGTAAAAGAATATTTTAAGAATAATGTTTTATTTATTTCTTTTTTATTAACATCTGTTTTCAATTCCACAATGCTTAGATTTTTTTGTATGCATTCCATTGAGAACTATTTATCATGGAAAGCAGTACTAGCAGATACAATTGTTGTTATGATAATAGGAGCTTTTGGTTATTTAATCAAACCAAAGAATCGTTTTGTCTATTACTTCTGTGCCAGTGTCTTTTTAACAGCCATATGTACTATTAATTCCGCTTATTATACGTTCTATACATCTTTTGCATCCATTTCGATGCTATCTCTAACACAATATATAGGAGATGTGGGAGATGCCGTTGTTGAAAACGTACTACAATTAAAAGACTTATTTTATGTAATTGGCCCAATTATTATGATTCTAGTTCACATAAAACTAAAAAAGAAAAACTATTATAAAAAGGTAGAAGTAAAAGCCGATAGAAGAAAAAAGACTTTAACCACACTAACAGCCTCTGGTGTTTTACTCGCAATCTTTTTACTAACCCTTACATCCCTAGATGTATCAAGATTTTTTAAACAATGGAATAAAGAATATGTAGTTATGCGATTTGGTATCTATGTATACCAAGTAAACGATTTAATCACTTCCGTTCAACCAAAAATTAATTCTATGTTTGGATTTGATAAAGCCAATAAAGAATTCCATGATTACCTAGCTCAAAAAGGAGATACAACAGCTCCGAATGAATATACCAATATTTTTGAAGGAAAAAATGTAATTGTAATTCACGGAGAAAGTATGATGACCAATTTAATTGGATTAGAGTTCAATGGTCAAGAAGTAACTCCGAATTTAAATAAACTATCCAAGGAAGGAATGTATTTTTCAAACTTCTATTCCCAAGTAAGCGTTGGAACCAGTAGTGACTCAGAATTGACATTCAATACTTCCTTACTTCCAACCAAGAGTGGTACAGCATTTGTGTCTTACTCTGATCGTACTTATATTGGAATCCCTACTTTATTAAAAGAAAAAGGATATTATACCTTTAGTATGCATGCCAATAATGCTGATTTCTGGAATCGACGAGCTATGCATAATAATCTTGGATATGACAAATTCTATAGTAAATCTGACTATGAAGTAACAAAAGAAAATATCATAGGATTAGGACTATCTGATAAAGAATTTTTCCGTCAATCCATTGATAAAATGAAACAAATCAATGAAGAACACGAAAAATGGTATGGATTATTAATTATGTTATCTAACCATACACCATTCTCAGAAGTAGAAAAATATGGAGAATTCCCAGTAGACATAAAAGAAACAATTATAAACGAAGAAGGGGTGGAAGAGGAAATCATTCATCCTTATATGGAAGAAACAAAACTAGGGAACTATTTTAAATCCGTTCATTATGCAGATGAAGCTTTAGGAGAATTTATTCAACAATTAGAGGAGAACGGATTATTAGAAAACACGGTATTTGTATTATATGGAGATCATGACGCTAGACTTCCAAGAAAAGACTATAATTTATTATATAATTATGATTTAGAAACCGATGAGATGTATGATAAAGAAGATCCAAGATACAAAGAATATGATTCATATCAATATGAATTAGGAAGAAAAGTACCATTCATTATTTGGACCAAAGATATGGCTGGATCAAAGCTTAATTTTGAAAATACCAATGTAATGGGAATGTATGACGTAGTACCAACTCTAGGTAATATGTTTGGATTTAGTAATTCCTATATCTTAGGCCACGATATTTATTATATTAAAGATAGTAATATTGTAGTATTCCCAAATGGAAACTGGGTAACCAACAAATTATATTATAATAGTCAAAAAGTAGCTTATCTGCCATTATCCGAAGAACCTATTACAGAAGAAGAGATAAGTAAAAATACGGAATATACCAATAAAATATTAGAAATATCCAATGACATTATTGTCTTTGATTTATTAAACAAAGAAAAAAATCAAGAAATGGAAGGGGATTAAAATGAAATTAAAGAAAAATGCTAAAAAGTTTTTAGTTCTAGTACTATTCATTTTAGTAGCAGTAGCTGGATTTTTTACAGCCAAGAAGATGTTACCAAAAGATAAACCAGTAAAAGAAGTAAAAGTCGTTAATGAAGTAGATAAATATGGATATCAATTAAAAGATAATAAACCAAAACGTTATCAAACTTTATTTGGAGAATTAAAAGAAATATTAAAAGAAGATCCAGTAGATGAAGAAAAATATGTATCAAAGATTACAGAAATGTTTATCTATGACTTTTATTCCTTAAACGATAAAACTGCTAAAACGGACGTCGGAGGAGTAGATTTTGTATATAGTGGAATCCTAACCAATTTTCTACAAAATGCGGAAAATACTTATTATAAATATGTAGAAAATAACATATACAACAATCGTAAGCAATCTCTTCCAGTAGTAGCTGATATCAACATAAATAGTGTTACCAAAACAGCCTATGCATATGGAGATCAAAATGATAATGAAGCATATGCAGTACAAGCAACATGGTCTTATACGGATGATCAATTTGCTGGATATCAAAGAAGTGCTCAATTGGTATTTATCCATGATAGTAATAAATTATGGCTAGTAGAACTACAATAGTAGTTCTTTTTTTTGATCCTATAAAAACTAGAATAGGAGAATTGCTAGGTAACTAGGAAAAACATTATTATTAGTACAAAAAAAGAAGAGTAGAATTACTCTCCTTCCTCATCATTTCCTGGAGTTGGAGTAGGGTCTTTTGGCTCTTCTGGTTCTCCACCACTAGATCCACCTGACTCGCCGCCACCACTATTTCCTCCTGTATTATCATCTTTGTTGTCATCACCAGTATTGGTATTATCACCATTATTATCTTTATCAGAATCTTTGTCTTTGTCTTTATCTTTATCTTTATCTTTATCCGTTTCTTTATCCTTATCTTTATCTTTTTCCTTGTCTTTATCATCTTCTTTATCATTAGCAGTAGATAAGGTTAATACTAAAGGTTCTTTAATTAAATCAACACGTTTACGAGCAGGGAAGCTTTGGTCAACTACGGTACCACCTTTTCCTAAGAAAGTAACTGTAATACCATATTGAGAAGCAGTAGCTCTTGCCATCTCTTCTGTATCTCCTGTAAAGTCAGGTAGAAGAGTATAACTAAATCCACGGTTATAAGGTCCTTCTCCAATAACTCTCTTATAGTAAGGATTGTTAATAGAGAAGTGGAATTCTGTAATATTAGTATGAGGTACTAATTCCAAGTTCTCTTTCATAGCTTGAATAATATCTTTACGACTTTCTTTGTTTGGAATAAAATCCCAAAGAACCATTCTTGCTCTTTCATCATAAATCATTTGCCCAGTACCTTGTAAGTATAATTGCTGAATGTTAATTAGTTCAGCATCTGGAGAACTTAAACTTTTCTTAATAATATCTTTGCCAACATTATAGAAAGCTAAGATTTGTTTGGTAGTTAAGTTAGTATCCAAATTATTAGATACCGTATTTAGAATATCCATAAACTTGGTAACTTCTGTAATTGTCTTCATCTTATTGATTAAGGCCATAATGATTTCTTGTTGATGTTGTCCTCGACCAAAGTCTCCATTGACTAAAGCTTTACGGTTTCTAGCATAAACCAAAGCTTGTTCTCCATTTAAAGTTTGATAACCTGGTTCAATACAAACTTCTCCATCACGATTAGAATCATCTGTACATAGTGTTTGTTGAACATCAATTTCTACACCACCAACAGCATCTACTAATTTAACCAAACCTTTGAAGTTGATTTTTGCATAATAATCAATATGAGAATCGAAATAATTTTGAATCGTATTAATCATACAGTCATTTCCATAAGCAGCTGCATGAGTAATTTTATTCTCAGGGTTTCCACCCCAACAAGCAATAGGAACATAACTATCACGAGGAATCGATAACATAGTTGCATTTAATGTTTTCGGATTAAACGTAATTAAAATAAGAGTATCTCCATTGGCAATGGCATTCTTTGACAAAACATCATCCGTAGAATCAATTCCCATTAATAAAATAGTAAATGGTTCGGTAACATCTTTTCCAGAAGAAGCTGTTTCAATCGTAGAAGTAGCCGCTTTCTTCATTTCTTTATCTTTACTTGTAATGACCTTTGTATCGGTTGCGATATTTTCATATCCAGTTATGCCAGAGAACATAGATACATAGTGATCACTTACAAACATTCCGTCTAGTTCTTTGACATACATATCAACTAACATCGAAGTGTAATCCCCATATTCTTTTATTAAGTTATCATCTTCTAATTTATATTCTTTAATAATTTCTTTTGGAATGATATATCCTTCTGGAGATTTCTCATCCGCCAAGATACCAAGAGTCATATTCTTAATATCTTCAATGGAATTAGCAGGATTGGTACTCATAACCAATAAATCAGAAGTATACGTAATTAAATCTTTATTTAAATTATCAATTTTTCCATATACATAGTGAATCGCCCCGCCGATGCCAAAACAGATAATAGAGTAAAAAAGTAAGAAGAATAAGAATAAACCTTTTTTCTGTTTCTTATTCTTTTTATTTTTCCCTTTTAAATACTTAAGTGTTTTTAATATAGTAAATAAATCAATCAAACCAATCGCACATATAATAATATAACGAATTAGGTTTTCAATTGAATCTAATAAAAATATTTCATAGATTGCGAAAGCAGAACAAGCAAGCGCAATGATTTGAAATAAGGATATACAAAAATGTAAAAATTTATTCTTGGTTTTTGTCTTTTCCATATTGTGTCCTCCCAAAATAACCTTATTATATGATTATAACGGAAAAGGGAATTTTTATCAAGGGAACGAGGCTATTTTATACAAAGAAAATCACTTGTAAAAAACCGTAAAATCCCTAGAAATGACAAGAAATCTACTAGGTTTCCCTATAAAAACTGTTATAATTAATATAGAGAAATAGCGGAAGGAGGCCTAAAAATGAAAAAGAAACTTCTTTTTACCTTAGTAGGAATACTAGGACTTCTTTTTATGATGCCTAACGCCTATGCCTTCGACGCGAGTAATTATCGTTATCATGGAGTCTGTGGAAATTTTGAAATTGCTGGATTTCGAGAAGATGGATCCGTAGTAGAAGTAGGGTGCTTTAATACCTATGAAGAAGCCAGAGATCAAATGATTGCCTATGGTGGATATGATTTAGGAATCCTTGCTTGGGTAGATGGGGTACCAAAAATCATCGATGCTAACGTAGCTTTGTTAGATTTAAGCGTCAATCCAGAAACGTTAACTTACTTTTATCGAAATAGTGAATTAACCGGTTCTGCTTATACCTATATGGACACTGGTTCCTTATATGGGGGAGTAGATGGAGTACATATGGAAACCGCTTACTCCAACTATTACGATGTCTGGACAGCAAAAGTCAGAATTGGAAACTTCACGGGTTGGATTCGTCAATCTGCGTATGAGATTGTGCCAATCACATGGATTAAATCTACGAGTACTTATACCATTACCAATTCAGATATACGCCACAATTATGTTGCAAAAATACAAAACTATTATAATGGTTCTAGTGGAAGAACGATTGGTCCAAAACCAGAAATGTTAAATCCTGGAACTTATTATAGCTATGATGGACATTATTTTTATAATAATTTGATTTTATTAATTCAAGATGCCAAAGCTGGTCATTATAATAATTCAGTTAATAAAGATAATCCTTATTATAATTACTATATGTATTTGTCCAATCATACAAAGACCAATTATTCCAATGTAAATATTAATGAATATGTAAAAAACAATTTAAATTTCTCTTTTGATGCCTATGGAAAAGTAGCCGAGACAGGAGCCTCTCGCTTACATTCCTCTGGAGATTTCTTCTACTATGCCCAACAAAAATATGGAGTCAATGCCATTCTAGCTTTAAGCCTTAGTAGAAATGAAACTGGAAATGGTCGAAGCAAATTAGCCGTTCAAAAGAACAATGGTTTCGGACTTAATGCCGTAGATTCCAATCCAATAGAGGGAGCCAATTGGTATTCTTCTTTTGCCAACAGTATTTTAGGATATGCTTCTAAGTGGATTACTTATGGTTATGCTCACCCTAGAGACTGGCGTTACTTTGGACCACAATTTGGAGATAAATGGATTGGTATGAATGTAAAATATGCATCCGATACCTATTGGTCTGAAAAAATGGCAGCTAATTACTATAGTTTTGATAAAGCCTTTGGACTTCAAGACTATAACTTCTATCAATTAGGAGTTGTAAATGGTCCTACCATTGCCTATGCTTACCCTGATCCTTTATCCTACAAGATGTATGAATATCCAGAAAGAGAAGATGCCGTGGTAATCGTTGGAGAAATAACAGCCAATGGAGACACTTGGTATAAAGTTGTAAGTGACTTAAACTTTGACAATAATTTCCGAGAAATAACCTCAGGAGATTATAACTGGAACGCCTATGTCTATGTTAGAACTTCTGAAGTAAGAAAAATTAATACCGGAAAAAATGGTTATATTAGTCCAAATGAAGTATTTGAATATCCAAATAGTAATTATCAATATGATATGTTAACAGAGAATGGAATTCTAAAACCAAGAGTTGCTATCTCAACCAAAACAACTCCATATTATTTCGATAGTACATTAGTATCAAAAGGAGCGGACTCTCTTCAAAAAGATCGTTATGTCATGGTATATTCCATTGCTTATGACAAAGGAGTACCTGTTTCTTACTTAGTAACCAGTAGCTATGCCTTTGATCAAAAAGCTTGGGTAGCAGCCGATAGTATTAAATTTACTAATACCAATTATGGACTAGTATCCATTTCCTTAGATGGAAATCCATATTCATGGGTAAACTATAATACCGACGATGCTTCTTATTCTTATATAAGTAGTTTATATCATAATACGTATGTACCAATCTTAGATACTATCAATGACAATGGTACCATTTGGTATAAAGTACCAGTAAGTTTAATCAATAATACCAATTTATATGGTTATACACTAGCTTCAGCAAATGGAGTAACCATTCAAACAGCTACTCCGATTGTTGTTAATAATATGCCAACAATCACAACGGAAGATAAAACAATCATAGAAGGAGATTCTTTTGATCCAAAAGAAGGAGTTTCTGCCTATGATATGGAGGATGGAGATTTAACTAGTAAAATCGAAATTACAGAGAATACGGTAAACGCAAATGCACCAGGAACATATCAAGTAACGTATCGTGTAGTAGATAGTAGTTCCGTAGAAAGTATCACAAGAAGAACGATAATCGTAAAAGAAAATAAAGCACCTACCATCACAGCTAATAATACAACGATTTATGTAGGCGATTCTTTCAATCCAAAAGAAGGAGTATCCGCAATCGATTCAGAAGATGGAGATTTAACAGGTTCAATCGTGATAACCAAAAATGAAGTAAATACCAAAACTCCAGGATCATATAAAGTAGTATATGAAGTAGCAGATTCCCGTAAGAAAAAAGCTACCAAAGAAAGAATTATAACCGTAAAAGAAAAACCACAAGAAATGGATCCAGAAGAAATAGATATTGAAAGTTTAGAAGATTTAGGATTAGAAGAAAAAGAATCTATTTTCTACTTTGATTCTCTAAAAGAAGAGAATAATCAATTAATGATTAAAGGATATAATGCCATTAAAGGAATGAATAATACTTTAAAAGAGGAAATCATTTATATACTAGCTTTTGAATCTTTAAATGAGGAAAGCGCTTATGCATTCCCAATCGAAAGAATTACTGATAAAAATGAAATAACAAGACCAGTTAATTCATCCGATAATTACGATTATACTTATTCTTGGTTTAAAGGAGAAATTCCAACCAAAGAGATTCCAGATGGAGATTATAAGATGTATATTTTCTCAGTAGGGGAAGAGTACTATTCTTCATCAATTATCAGTAATAAAATCTTAAAAACACAAGTATCTACTTTTAAAGGAGATAAAATTGTAACCACAAGAAATAATTATTTCGATCATGATATTCCATTGGAAATAATGGTTCGTTCGAAAGCCATTGGTGAAAAAACAGCATTAAGTAAATACAATCAATACAATCAATATCGTGCCTTAGAATTTGTAAATAATCAGTTACATATCAAAGGAACGGCTTACTCATATGGAATGAACTTAGCAGAATCTGCAAGTGTAACTAGAAAAATAGTATTTGAAAATACAAAGACATATGAAAAATACGAATTTGATTTAGGCAGTATTACAAACGGTATGTATGAAGTTGGAACAACCTTAGGAGATAATTTGGATAAGACAAGAGCTTGGTTTGACGCCAATATCGATATCTCAAAATTATCAAAAGGTAATTATGCAATCTATATCTATAATCAAGCAAATATTAAAGATTATGGAGAATTAAATGAATTACTACAAAGAAATGTTTCAAAAGTTACTACAACGATTCAAGGAAAAAAATATTCCTTTGAAGTCGATAAATCCCAAAGATATCGTTTGGAACTAAATGTAGAATAAGAGATGAAATTCATCTCTTTTTTTTGTCAAAAAAAAGAACCCAATTGGATTCTTAATCATTATTAACAATATTCAATGTAACGGTATCACAAGTTGTAAAAGTATTTCCATCTACATCATCACTATTAGCAACCATTCCAGTACTAATACCATCATCTCTTACATAATTGCAGACAAATTTAATATTAGAATAGCGATTCTTTATCTTGGAACAAGTACCAGTAGGATTTCCAATACTATATAATTCATCATAAAGGAAAACAGTAACTTTTTCACAACTAGGGGTAGGATCAGGGGTTGGAGTAGGATCAGGAGTTGGTGTTGGAGTAGGAGTTGGTGTTGGAGTAGATTCTTGACCACCAGAACTACTTGGACCATTACTAATCGTTACCGTTACAGTTGTGCCACTAGATACTTCTGAACCGGCTGAAATAGATTGATTAACCACTTTTCCCTTTTCCACACTATTGTTATTACGATATACAAAGGAAACATTAAATCCTGCTTTTTCCAAGCGAGTAGCTGCTTCATTTTTCGTTAATCCTTTTACATCCGGAACAACCTTTTTACTTCCATCGCTAATCGTAATACGTATGGTGTCATTATTCTTAATAGCTTCTCCCGTTTTATAAGAATAACGGATTACTTCTCCAGCTGGAATACTATTGTTAAATTCATGAACTTCTTCATAAGCAATATTATATTTATCGGCCCAATTATAAAAATCAGTTAATCCATTAAATTTAGGCATTTTTAAAGCCCCTCTGGAAAGAACAATTTCTACAATAGTACCTTGTTCAATAATATCTCCTTTTTTATAATTCGCTTCAATAATAGAATTTTCTTTAATCGTATCATCATAACGATCGCTAAATTTTAATTTTAAACGGTTTTGAATCGCCCAATCGGTTACTTCTTCCATACTATAAGTCGTTAAGTCAGGAACTTTAATTTTAGGACCTTTACTAATGGTAACAATTACTTTTGTATCATTAATAGGAACCATCTTTCCTGCTTCTATATTTTGTTGAATGGCATAGCCTTTTTTAATCTTAGAATGGAAGTCTTCCGTAAAATCATAACGTAATTGATGTTGTTTCATAAAGAATTCTACTTCAAATTTACTTTGTCCCGTAAAGTCTGGCAGACTCACTTCACTAAATCCTAATTCCTCTCCATAAGAGAAGGTTAATTTTAATTCATCATCTCTTTTTAAATTACCACTAGTACTTTGTTCAATAACGGTATTGGGAGCTTTATCACTTTGGACAAATTCTACTATGACATTACTCATATAATTATTCTTAACAAATTGAATGACTCTCTCGCTATCCCATGTAATCATACTAGGAACCATAATTTCTTTGGAAGGATTAGGTCCTTCACTAACAGAAACCGTTAATTCAGAAATATCTTTTAAACGAGTACCACTTTTCACATCTTGGCTAATAATCATATATTCCCCAACCATATCACTATACTCATATTCTTGGTTCACTTGAATATGATTTTTACTAGCCCATTTCATAACATAAGTAAGATTCTTTCCACTAAAGTTTTCGACCGTTGCGACAGAAGACGTCAAGAATGAAAAAGGTCCACTCATATTAAGAAGAAAATAAATGGTTAAAAGCATAGCACCAAGAGTTACAATTCCTCTTTTTTTCTGATTATAAGTAATTCCAATAGCCACAAAAATAATCGTAAATATTGTTAACAATAAATGATTCACAAACGACAATATTAAGGCATCTTTATCAAATATACTAACACCAAAATAGACTAATGAAAGAATTAATACAATGACCAAAAATACATTAAGAAGAGAATGAAGAATAGACTTTTTGTTCTTATCTTGAAGAACCTCTAAATCCTCTTCAATCAAATCTTTTATTTCTTGATCAAGCGCACTATTGGTATCTTCTTTTTTTACTTCTATTTTTTTCGCAATTTCTTTGGTTGATCCTTCTCCTTTTAATTCTTGTTTAGAAGAAGGTTTTGTTGATTTTTTCTCACTCATAAAAAACCTCCATTATTATCTATATTATATAATAAAGTAAGAAAAATAGAAACCTATTGGAGTAGAAGATTTGTAAAAAATTGTCTATTATTTCCAAGTATGATATACTTTTTCTAGAGAAGGATGATGTTATGAAAACATATGTGAAAAAAAATATAAATACAATCCTAGGAGTTTTTCTCCTTTTAGGGCCACTTCTAGATTTATTAACCGGCTTAAGTTTGCATTTATTAAAAGTGAATTTAACGATTGGAATAATCATTCGAGTATTATTTCTATTAGGAATTTGTTATAGTGTCGTTTTTATCTTTCAAAAGAAAAAATTGCTACTACCATATCTATTAATAGGAATTTATTGTATTCTCTACATGATAGGAATGATTGCCTTTAAAGGAGTAGGTCTATTCCAAGAATTACAAGGTTTAGTAAAAACATTCTATTTTCCCATTCTTTTCCTTTCACTTTATGCCATAAAAGAGGAGATTAGAATCAGTAAATTAGCTCTTATTACGACTTTATTTTTATATTTATTTGGTATCTTTGTACCAACCATATTAGGAGTAGGATTTAAGACCTATGAAATTACCAAAGCGGGAACTCTAGGATTCTTTAATTCAGCCAATGAAGTAGGAGGAATTATTTCTCTATTAACACCGATTATGTTATACATTATGTCTACTTCCAAAAAATGGATTCCAAGAATTGTTCTAGCAGGAATCTACTTAACCGTAATACTTATGGTGGGAACGAAGACTCCATTATTGACCTTATCACTAACAATCGGCCTAGGAATTGCTTATTATTGGATTTACTCCTTCCGTCAAAAAAAATACAAAAATATTTTCATATCGTTAGGAGCTGTTATAGTAGGAGTTGCGGGAGTTTTACTAATCCTTCCTAAAACCAATTTTTACAAGAATATTGAAACGCATTTAAATTATCTAAAGCTAGATAGTATTACCGAAGTATTCCAAGACAAAGAATTAATTGATCATTTTATTTTTAGTCAAAGATTAACCTTCTTTGAGAAGAAAGCTTATATGTATCAACAAGCCAATCTCTATCAAAAATTATTTGGTATTGGTTATTTAAAAAAAGGGAAAGCCACGAAAATGATTGAGATGGATTATTTTGATATTTACTACAGCCATGGACTAATAGGATTTGCCGTATTCTTTCTCATTACGTTAGGAGTTTTATATAAGATATTAGAAGAAAAGCAAACACTTACCTTTGAACGATATATGAATCACGTAGCAGTATGGTTCATTATATTTCTATCATTCTTCACTGGTCATATTTTAACGGCTCCAGCTGTAAGTTATATTGTGATACTACTAATTCTTTCCCTTGCTAAAAGAGAAAAGAAAGATTTATTATTTGCTGGAAAGAACATGGAATTAGGTGGAATTGAAGTTGCTCAAAGAAACTTAATAAAAGAAATTGATCAAGATAAATACAAAGTAACGTTGGTATTAGAAGAGAAAAAAGGAGAACTTTTAGAAAAAATAGAGGATTCTGTAGTCGTAAAAGAGTGCAAAGTAAGCAATCACTCTAACATCCTACTTCGTAAAAGTATTAATGGCTTAAGAGAACTATTCTTTAAAATTTTAAATTATCAAATATATGATTATAGTTGCTGCTACACGACATACAGTTATCGAGCAAACAAAATCGGAAAAATAGCATCTAAAAATAATTCCATTTATGTTCACAGTGATTATTCTCATTTATATAAGAAAGAAGAAGAATTTAGACAATTCTTTGATAGTCGTAAAGTTTGGGAATATAAAACAATTCTATTCGTATCTCAGGAAGCCAAAGATTCATTCTTAAAGTATTATCCAGAACTAGAAGAAAAAACAAAAGTATTTAATAATTTTATTGATGTCGAAGACATTAAGAAAAAATCAAAAGAAAAAATTGGTATCAAGAAAAATCCAAAAAATACCTTATTTGTCTTTGTAGGTAGATTAGATGATTCTTCTAAAAAAGTAAGTAGAGCCATTCATCTAATACAAGAAACACCAAATTCTGAATTATGGATAGTAGGGGATGGTCCAGATCGTAAACAGTACGAAAAAGAAGCAAAATCCGAAGAAAGAATTCATTTCTTAGGAAAAAAAGAGAATCCATATCCTTATATGAAAGAAGCAGACTATATTCTACTAACCTCTGACTATGAAGGATTCCCAGTAACCTACTTAGAAGCACTAGCATTACAAAAATCTATTTTAACAACTATCCCAACAAGCGATGAATCCATCGATATAAAAGATTATGCGGTAATTCTTTCCAAAGAAGAAAAAGAAATGATAAAACAAGTAAAAAAAGAATTGAAGCAACCAAAAAAACATAAAACCATCGATATCGAAAAAATACAAAAGAAAAGAATGAAATGCCTAGAAGAGTTATGGGATGAGGAGATGGAATATGCCTAAATTTAGTATTATAGTACCAGTCTATGGTGTTGAAAAATACATAGGAAAATGTCTAGATAGTATTCAAAATCAAACATACAAAGATTATGAAGTAATCGTAGTAAATGATGGAACCAAAGACAAAAGCATGGATATAGTAAAAAAATATGATGTCAAAATAATTAACCAAGAAAACCAAGGACTAAGTGTTGCCAGAAATACAGGAGTAAAAAACGCCAAGGGTGACTATTTATTATTCGTTGATAGCGATGATACAATTGAAAAAGATTTGTTAAAAGAATTAAATAAATCCTTACGAAATAACCCAGACGTTGTAAGGTTTCAAATACAAGAAGTATATGAAGAGAACAAGAAAGAAAAAAAATATCCAGAAAAACCATTTACGAACGTAACAGGAGTAGAAGCTTTCTCTAGAATTACAGGGTACCATTTTGTAGAAAATGCCTGGGCCTATTTAATAAAAACTTCTTACTATAAAGAAAATCACTTCGAATTTAAACCAGGCACGATTCATGAAGATTTTGGTTTAATTCCTTTAGTAATTATGAAAGCAAACACCGTAAACTCTATTCCCTATATAGGATATAATTATCTTCAAAGACAAGGTAGCATCATGAGTGGAAAAGACTATGAAAAGACCAAAAAGAAAGTATCTGATTTTTACAATCATTATCAATACTTAATACAAGAAATTGATAAGACTTCCTTAAACTCCAAAGTATTTAAAAGTTTTATCGCAAACAGTTTAATCATTAAAATATGCGAACTAAAAGGAAAAGACTATAAAGAGTATAAAAAGTTATTAAAAAAAGAAGGAGTTTATCAACAAGTGCTAGCCGATAACTTTGCTCGGAAAATGAAAAAAGTATTATTAATATTTAGTCCAAAAATCACAACAAATATTCGAAAATAAGAATCTAGAAATAGATTCTTTTTTATACCTCAAAAAAGGGCCTCAAGGTTGCATGAACGAGGAGAATCGATTATAATAAAAAACATAAGGGAGGTTATCATATGGCAGTAAAAGAAAGTATTTCCACCATCATTCCATGCTTTAATGAAGAAGAATCCATTCCTTTAATATATGATGAATTAAAGCGAGTATTGAAAGATATAAAAAATGTGGATTATGAAATCATTTTTGTCGATGATGGATCGAGTGATCATACCTCTCAAATAGTAAAAGATCTTTCCAAAAAAGATAAAAAAGTAAAAACCGTTATTTTTTCTAGGAACTTTGGAAAAGAAGCTGCCATGTATGCTGGATTAGAAAAATCAACAGGAGATTTCGTAGCCATCCTAGATGCCGATATGCAAGATCCTCCAGAACTATTAAAAGCAATGTATCATATTATAAAAGAAGAGAATGTGGATTGTGTAGCACTCTATACAAAATCACACAAAGGATATTCTTTTGTTCGCAGATACTTAACCAATTGTTGGTATAAAATAATTGAAAGTTTATCTTCTTCCAAACAAATGCCGGGAGCGAGAGATTTTCGATTAATGAAGAGAAAAATGGTAGATGCCATTTTAAGTATGAAAGAATACAATCGTTATTTAAAAGGAATCTATGGTTATATTGGTTATGAGACGAAATGGTTACCATATGATGCCCCAAATCGCCAAGCAGGAAAAAGCAAATTTAATATTGGAAAATTAATCCAATATGGAGTAGAAGGAATTGTCGCATTCTCAACCACTCCTCTATTATTTGCAGCCTATGTTGGATTATTCTTCTGTATTGTTTCTTTCCTATTAATATTAGTAATCATCATAAAAACATTAATATGGGGAGATCCTGTCAGTGGTTGGCCATCTCTTGCTTGCTTAGTTGTTTTTATTGGAGGATTACAATTATTCTTTTTAGGTATCTTAGGTCTATATATTTCAAAATTATATTTAGAAGTAAAGAAAAGACCAATCTATATAGAAAAAGGAGACGAGACAAATGAAACAAGTAAATCCAGACATTAGTATTATTGTTCCAATCTATAATGCAGAAAACTACATAAAAAAATGCATAGACTCCTTAATTCATCAAACCAAGCAAGAATTAGAGTTTATTCTAGTAAATGATGGATCAACCGATCATACAGAAGAAATACTATTAGAATATAAAGATAAGCGAATTAAGTATTTCAAAAATAAAAATCAAGGAATTGGAAAAACTAGAAATTTTGGTATTTCGAAAGCAACTGGAAAGTATTTAATGTTTGTTGATAGTGACGATTTTTTAGAAAAAGATGCTTGCGAAGTACTATATAAAAAAGCCCTTCAAGAAGATAGCGATTTAGTAATATGTGATTTTTACAAGTTATATGAAAATGGTACTTTAGAAGAAATTCATCAAATGGATTTCCAACCAACCACTTTAATAGAAACTCCTAGACTGCTACATAAAATGCATCTAGCTCCATGGAATAAAATCTATAAAACGACTCTTATTAAAGAGAATAAAATTCAATTTGTGGAAAACTTAAAATACGAGGATGCTCCTTTTGTCGTAGAAGCTTTCCTTAAAGCTAAAAAAATTGCCAAAGTAAATAATTGCCTAAATTATTATTTTATTCGTGGTAACAGTGAAACAACCGTACGCGATAGAAAGTGTTTTGACATATTAAAGATCGTAGATAAAATACGAAAATCCTTAAAACATCATCCAGAACTAACAAATGACTTAAATCAATTAACCGTTCGCATTATTACGAATTACACCATTCAACAAAGAGTTCAAAAAGATATTCAAATTGGAATGGATTTTATTGAAGAAGCTTTTAGTTATTTAGAAAAAGAAGTACCAGACTATAAAAAGAAAAAGTATTATCAAGAAAGAGGTTTTGCTCGCTGGATCATTGAAAGAAGTAAAACTCTTTCCAAATTATACTGCAAACTATATCATAGATTTCACACAAAGTAGGGGGATAAAATGAAAGACAGAGTACTATATATTGTAATTCCATGCTATAACGAAGAAGAGGTATTACAAGAAACAACCAAACAATTAAAAGAAAAAATGAATTCTTTAATTCAAAAGAAAAAAATATCCAAAGATAGTAAAGTGATGTATGTAAATGATGGTTCCAAGGATAAAACTTGGGAGTTAATTGAAAAAATTCACAAACAAGATTCCTTATTTACAGGAATAGGTTTGTCTAGAAATAGAGGACACCAAAATGCTCTTCTTGCAGGACTCATGACAGCCAAAGAAAGAGCCGATGTAATTATCTCCATGGATGCAGATTTACAAGATGATATAAATGCAATAGATGAGATGCTTGATAAACATCAAGAAGGATATGACGTTGTATATGGAGTAAGAAGTGCCCGTAAGAAAGATAGTTTTTTCAAAAGAACAACGGCCGAAGGCTTTTATAAATTTATGAAAGTATTAGGAGTAGACTGTATCTATAATCATGCCGATTACCGTCTTGCAACCAAAAGAGTATTAGAAGAATTAGAAAGATACAAAGAAGTAAACTTATTTTTAAGAGGAATGTTCCCATTAATAGGTTTTTCATCAACAGTTGTCTATTATGAAAGAAAAGAGCGTTTTGCGGGAGAATCAAAGTACCCACTTAAGAAAATGCTTAACTTTGCTTGGGACGGAATTACTTCCTTTAGCATAAAACCCTTAAGATTTATTTGTATCTTAGGATTCATTGTTTTATTCATTAGTATTGGTATTATGATATATTCCTTAATTCGTCATTTTACCGGAAATACCGTAAGTGGTTGGACGTTTTTATCAATTTCCATTTGGTTTATTGGTGGACTACAATTAACAAGTATTGGAATCATAGGAGAATACATAGGAAAAGTCTATAGTGAGACGAAAGCCAGACCAAGATTTATTATTGAAAAAGATTTAGAGGAAACGTATGAAAAAGTACATAAAACAAAATAAAGGATTTTTTATTTCCTATGGAGTAATAATAGGAATGATACTTTTATTAACATTATTAAAAATAAATAATGCTACTTTCTTTTTATTAAGTCTTTTCTTAAATATAATGCTTATTCAAGGAATAAAAGAAATCCAAAAAGTATTAAAAATAGAATTTACACTCAAACAAAAAATCTATATCATTTGTGCCGTATTAGCCATATATTTATTTTATAGTTTAAGTCTATTAACGAGAAACTTTGTCTATTACTGGGATTACTCTTGTTACTACAATATCCAATTAGAAAGCATGGAGCATTTCCTATTAGGTCCATTATCAGGAATTCGCTATTTTATAGGTTCCACTTGGTCAGGAGATTATGGAAATTTCCTATCCTTTATTCCACAAGTATTTTTTCAAATAACCAATCACACGGAAAACAGCTTCATTGCAAGCTATGTCTTAGTTTTTACTCCTTATCTAATCCTCTCTTTTTGCATTGCCTTAAGGGAATTGTGTAAAAAATGGAATCTAAAAGAAGAAGACAAACTACTAGCCGTTGGATTATTATCACTAGTGTTAAGTTCCATCTTTCATGCAACAGCCATTTATGGACAACCAGATTTTATGGGATTATCTTTTGTATGGCTAATAATTGCTTTAACCATTTCATATGATTTTAAAAAAGTAGACATTCCTCGTTTATTCTTATTATTTGTTAGCACTTACTTTTTAATCATATCTCGCAGGTGGTACCTTTATTGGATAGTAACTTATTATTTGTGTTATGGAATAGGAGTATTATGCAATAGCAAAAATAAGAAAGAAACCATAACGATTTTGAAACATGCCAGTATATATATTGCGATCTGTGCCATTCTAATAGTGGGAACCCTTTTCCCATTAATAAAAAATGTTTTAGGAGCTAATCTATCATCATCCTATGCCTTTTATAAAGTAGGGGGCTTTGCCTCTGAGTTTATGTATCAAAAAAATCATTTAGGAATACTAACTTTGGCAATCCTCTTATTAGGAATAGGGTACGGCTTATATCAGAAAGAAACAAGAAAACAAACCATTCTTTCTCTCTTACAATATCTCCTAATGATTTTCTTATTTACGAGAATTCAAAATATGGGACTTCATCATACCTTAATTTTATTGTCCCTATATCTATTTTGGATGATTTTATTTTTAAAGAACACCAAGAAAGAATTGCTGTACTTTTTGTATGTTGGAATTCTATTATTAAATTTTACGGGTAGTATGATAGAGAAAAACTCCATTCTTTGGAGTGATATTCCTCTACACATTCCTTATCAAGAAGATTATCAATCTCTAGGAGAAGTAGTAGAATGGATAGAAGAAAAAGCACCAAATGAAAAATTCTATATGATTCCTCATAATAATCGCTACAATCCAGATAAACTTCGTAATTATAAAGCGCCAGATTCGAAAGTAAAAAGCGTTTTACCATATGGATCGGCCATTCTTGGAACGCAAGCTTTTCCAATTGAATTGCTAGAAGCAAATTATGTTATAACGACAGACCCTTTTGAATATGTTTCGATTGAAAAACAATACGAAGAAGTATTTGAGTCTTGCATAGAAGATCATATCTATGAACTAGAAAAAGAATTTGATATGAAAAATGGTTTCAAAATGATCATTTATAAGAGAGTAAAAGACCTAACAATCGAAGAAATAGACCGTTATAGAGATGCCCTAGAAGAGACTACAAAAGATTTTCCACAACTATATGTGGAAAAAATAGAAGAGTATAAAAACAGAAAGTTTACATAAAAAAAGAAAAAATGACTTTCTCTTTTTTGAAAACAAGGTATAATGAAAAATGAGGAGATTCATATGGTATATTTAGATATAAAAAATCAAAAAGATAAATCAAACATCAACAATTTACTCCGTGATATGAATTTTGAATGGGAAGAAGTCCGTTCTAAAAAGAATCTACGAAAGAATCAAATCGTTATTACGGATAATAATTTAAATCAAGTAAAAGATTACCATAAAGTAAGTTCCAATGTCATTGTTTATAATAAATCCAAAGATTCTTTAACCAATGAAATTTATTATCAAAAAGGAACGTATACTTTTACAATATTAGATGAATTAGAAACAATCTTAAAAATAATCAAAGAGAATAATCGAAGAAAGAAACAAAACTATCAAATCGTAGGAATATTCTTAATGGGAATACTAGGATTTTTAATGATTTCAACTTCTTATAAGGCGATAAAGAATACTTATTCCCAAGGAGAATCAACGAAACCGGTAGAAATCCAAGAAGATTCTATCAAAAAAGAAAATATTGTTTTCTTTGGAGATTCCATTACTGCCATGTATCAATTAGAAGATTATTATGGAGATTTACCAGTTGTAAATAGTGGAGTAACAGGAAATACGACAGAAGATCTTTTGAAAGATATGGAAGAAAGAGTATACGTTTATAATCCTACAAAAGTATTTTTATTAATTGGAACAAATGATATTTCATCAACAGACTTAACCAATAGTGAAATCGTAAGTAATATAAAAGAAATCGTAAATAGGATTCATCATAATAGAAAAAATGCTACGGTTTATGTAGAATCCATTTTACCAATTCGTAATACTGTTAATACACCAACCGATATTCTTCATAAAAGAGAAAATAGTCGAATTATTTCCCTAAATCGTATGATCCAAGAAATGTGCCAAAAAGAAGAAATTGAATACATCGACTTATATAAATCCCTTTTAGCAGAAGATGGAGAATTAAATATGAAATACTCCATGGAAGGAGTTCATATGAATCAAGAAGGATATAAGGTTATTACGAAAGAATTAAAAAAATATATTTAAAGAATATATAGAATCACACTATATATTCTTTTTTTACCATGACATAAGGTAGACTTTTCTTTTTCAATTTGATAAAATAATATCAAATGGTGAGAACAAAAAAAGGAGAATCAAAATGTTTGTAAAAGGAATTTACAATAATTTCAAACGATATTGGTTTTTAATGACACAATTAATATCACGTGATTTTAAAGTAAAATATAAAAGAAGTGTATTGGGAGTAGTTTGGAGTCTTTTATATCCAATCTTGATGATGACCGTCATGGCAATCGTCTTTTCCCAAATGTTTAAATTTAAAGTAGAAGGGATTAATTACTTAGTTTATTTAATGACTGGTATTATTATGTTTAATTACTTTAGTGAAGCTTCTCACGCCGCTATGACATCCGTAGTAGAGAACTTCTTACTAATTAATAAAGTCTATATACCAAAATATATTTTCCCAATCGCAAAATGTATGTTTGTAGGAATAAACTTTGTATTAACTTTAATCCCATGGTTAGGAGTAATTGCCTTATCTTATGTAGGCTTAGGAGAATATGTATGTCATTTTAATTGGTACTATTTGATACTTCCGTACATCTTCTTCTGTTTCTTTTTGTTTACAGTAGGCGTAGGATTATTCTTATCCTGTGTATCGGTATTCTTAAGAGATGTATTCTACATTTATGGAATTATTATTACCATGTGGAATTACTTAACTCCAGTATTTTATAGTATTGAAATATTACCAGAGAAATTGCAATTCTTAATGCAATTCAATCCATTATTTCAATTCTTAAATACAACTAGAACAATCGTTGTGTATGAACAAGCTCCTTCCTTAGGAACTCTTGGCATTTTAGGAGGAATCGGAATCGTCACATTATTATTCGGCGCTTACGTCTTCAAGAAGAACCAAGATAAGTTCATATATTACGTATAGGAGGACTTTATGATAGATATAGAACATGTTTCCATGAGATTTAATTTAGGAATCGAAAAAGAATTTTCTATAAAACAAGCTTTTGTAAATTTCCTAAGTCCGAAAGAAAGAAAAAAGAGAAAGAAAAAAGAAGAATTCTGGGCCTTAAAAGATGTTAGCTTTCATGTAGCTCAAGGAGAAGTAGTTGGCTTAATAGGAAGCAACGGTGCTGGAAAGTCAACATTACTAAAAGTTGTCAGTGGGGTTATGAAACCAACGAAAGGAAAAGTAACCGTTCGTGGAGTAATTTCACCAATGATTGAATTAGGAGCTGGTTTCGATGGAAACTTAACCGCTCGAGAAAATATTTTTCTAAACGGAGCCATTCTAGGATATTCCAAAAAATTCTTAATCGATAAATTTGATGAAATCGTTGAGTTTTCAGAATTAAGAGATTTCCTAGATGTTCCAGTAAAAAATTTCTCTTCCGGAATGGTCGCTAAATTGGCCTTTTCCATCGCTACCATTGTAAATCCTGAAATATTAATTGTAGATGAAATACTATCCGTAGGAGATATTAAATTTCAAGAAAAGAGTAAAAAGAAAATGATGGAATTGATTAAAGGGGGAACTACCGTACTTTATGTATCTCACTCTCTCGATTCGATTCGTGATTTATGTACTAAGGTTGTTTGGCTAGACCACGGAAAAATAGTGGAAATGGGTAAAACCAATAAAATATGTGATGACTATTATAAAGAGCAGTTGAGGTGAAAGTAGTATGAATAGTGACGATATAAGAATTTACAATTTTCTAAAGAAAATCAAAGTAATTACATTTATCAAGTTTTTAAAAACATTAAAAAAAGAAGGAATAAAAGGAGTAAAGAAAAAAATCCATGCTCGTCATCAAACCGAAGAGGAAAAAGAGCAAGAATCAATTACTCAATACGACTACAAGAAGGGATCTAATATTGGAAAATTAATCTCTTATACCAGTCCAAAAGCCAGTGTTGATGTAGTATATGATAATACCGTAGATCTTGATAGAATCAAAGAAGCTTTTAAGAATAAAAATGTAAACGTAAATTACATTGAAATGACAAATAAAAAGGCTGAAAAACTAGAAAAACATCAAGTGAATAAAAAAGAATTAATGAAATTATTCTATGATCGTGCTTTTCTATTGATTAGTAAAAAGAATTATAATTTAAAAGACTATTACTATGCTAAGAAAATAGAAGTAGATAATTTAGAAGAAGAAATTAATGATATTTTTGAAAAAGTAGAAAACTTCAAGTTTTTTGCAAACTACAATGTAAAAGATTGTGTAACCGTAAAATGTAATACATTCTTTAACTATAAAGGATCAAATTATTATTCAGGTGGGGCCGAAAGATATCTAATCGATTTATATGAAATCTTTAAAAAGAGAGGAATTAACTTAGATATTTATCAAAACTCAGAAGTACCATTTTTCCGAAAATACAATGGAATTAATGTAATAGGTATGGCCCTTCATGATTTACCACTTGAGTTTGATGATCGGTATAATGATCGTCAAAGTAAGCATTATATTCATTTAACTCACGGAAAATCACAATTACATATCTATTCAGCCTTCTTTGAATGCTTTCCAAATTGTGCCTCTCCTTCTATTGGAATTTCTCATGGAATCGGTTGGGATGGAGAGAGCAATCGCAACTTAGATGCTATGACATTCTGGCAAAGCAAAGAATCCATTATTGAAAGTGCTAAAAAATGCGATACTCTAGTATCCGTTGATACCAATACGGCCAATTGGTTCCAAACCATTGACTTTAATATCGGAAATAAAAAATTCTCCGTAATTCCAAATTATGTAGACGTAAAAGAATTTTCCCCTCGTAAAGATTACTTAGAAACAAGAGATAAAATTGTCATTGTTTATCCAAGAAGATTATATAAACCACGTGGAGTCTATATTGCCTTAGAAGCTGCTGAAAAACTAGTAAAAAATCATAAAAATGTAGAATTCCATTTCGTTGGAAAAGGATTCAAAAAAGAAACCGATGATATTGATGTATTATGCAAAAAATATCCAAAGAGAGTATTCCGTTACAGTAAATCTCCTTTCGAGATGCATGATGTCTACAAAGATGCGGATATTAGTTTAATCCCAACCATCTATAGCGAAGGAACATCTCTTTCTTGTCTAGAAGCAATGGCAAGTGGAAACTTAGTAGTATCCACTCGTATTGGAGGATTAAGTGACTTAATCATTAATGGTTATAATGGATATTTAATCGAACCAAATGCTGATGCATTATATGAAACATTAGAAAATGCAGTGACTCATTATGAAGATCAAATGATATTAAAAAAACGTGGAGTAGAAGTTGCCAAAGCTTTTAACAAAACAATCTGGATATCAAAATGGGAAAAAGAATTTGATAAGTATCACTTAGATAAAAAATCAGAAAATACTCCATTAGTGGAATTCTATGTAAAAGATATTGAAAAAATATCGGATAATGTAAAAGAGACCATTAAAAAAGAACTTATGGAGAAAAACCTAGTGTATATTCGTAGTGAGAAGAAACCAGAAAAAGATACCATTTCAAGTGGATTAATCCAATTAATCGATTATGACGATGAAGTAGTAAATACAGCAAATCGAGTATACGTAGAAAAAGAATTAAAAAGTAAGGTTAAAAGAACAGAAAAAATCGAAGTATTGTAGGTGAAATATGAAAACTTTATCCGTAGTCATCCCAACATATAATGTGGAAAAATATTTGAGAAGATGCCTAGACTCTCTTCTATATGATTCCACTGTATTAGAAGATTTAGAATTATTAGTCGTAAATGATGGAAGCAAAGATCATTCATTGGAAATTGCCAAAGAGTATGAAAAAAAATATCCCAAGACAGTAGTAGTAATTGATAAAGAAAATGGAGGACATGGTTCCACCATTAATGCGGGATTAAAAGTAGCAAAAGGAAAGTATTTTCGAGTAATTGATTCCGATGATTGGGTAAATATTGACCAATTTGGTGAATATGTAAGAGCTCTTAAAAAGTGTGATACGGATATCGTTTTAACAAATTATACAGAAGAAAGAATCTATTCGGGAGAAATCAAAGAATTTCATTATCAAAATATAGAGTTTAATAAAGTATACGATTTAAATCAATTTGATTATTCTTCCATGGGAAAAGATTATTTCTTTATGGCTACCTCAACTTATAAAACAGAAAAATTAAGAAAAGCACAATTAGAATTAGATGAAAAAACATTCTATGTAGATATGGAATACATCTTATTGCCATTTTTAGAAATGCAATCCATGATGCTTTTAGATTTTAATATTTATCGATACTTTATTGGAAGAATGGATCAAAGTATAAACATACAAAGTTATGTAAGAAATCGTTCTCACCATGAAAAAGTAGCGAAAAGATTATTAGAGTTTTACAAACAAATTCCAAATAAAGAACCAAGAAAGGCTTATATTCATAACTGTTTATTAGGACTACTAAACACACATTATATTATCTATTGTAAAGCAAGACTTCCAGAAAAGGCATCTATTCAAGAAATAATAGCCTTTGATCAGTACTTGCAGCGACAAGAACCAAACTTGTATTTAGAATTAGAAAGCCACGATTATATTAAGTGGAATCGAAAAACAAAATTCCGTTTTTCTCAAACAAAAAATAATATTCTAAGTAGGATTTGTGATCGGTTCGAAAATAGACGCACAAAGGAGGGAAAATAAGATGCCAAAAAAAGGATTAGTCATTAGTTGGTATTTTCCTCCTATCAACTCATCGGAAGGAATTTGTACCTTTAAACTATTAAAAAATTCAGAATTTGAATATGATGTTTTTACACAAAAGAACGATAAAAGTTGGAGTTATGATACCAATGAAGAAGGATTAACGTCTCCTAATGTCCATCCAATCTATGCAGATGCAGATAATATCCAAGATTGGGTAAAAAAAGGAATAGAGTATGGAATCCAAAATAGAGAAAAATATGATTTTATTATGTCTCGCTCAATGGCACCTGAGTCTCATGAAATTGCCCTTGCTATCAAAGAAAAATATCCAGAGACTTTGTGGATAGCTTCTTTTGGAGATCCTATTACCAATAACCCATATTTAAAACTAATTGAACAAGTATCTCCTTATCGAATAAGAGGAACAGGAGCATTAGAAAATCATTCCATTGGATACGTTCTATCCTGGAAAAGAATCTTGAAGAATTGGTTTTGGAACTATCGTGATAAAAAATATAAAAAACATCATACAAGAATATATAAAGATAAAATACTTCAAGATAAGGTATTAAAAAAATGTGATTGTATTATCTTTAATAATTCTTATCAACAAGATTATATGCTAGAAAATTATCCAGAAGCAGTAAAAGAGAAAGCCTTATTACTACCACATGGTTATGATGAAGATTTTTATGACAAGAAAGTGAAAGAATCCAAAGATAAAAAAACCAAAATATCCTATTTAGGACATTTAGATGAAACAAGAACTCCTAAAAACTTTCTTCAAGCTCTAGAAAGATTAAGAGAACAAAAACCAAAATTATTTCAAAATTTAGAAATAAATATTTACGGAAACATGTCGGATAAAGATAAAGTTTATTTAATTGATCATGAATTGTATGAAACCGTAAAATTTCAAAAACCAGTAAAATACTTGGAAAGTTTAAAAATCATGCAACAGAGTAATTTACTATTACTAGTCGACGCCAATCTAGGAAAAGTAATTCCTAAGAATATATTCTATGCTGCCAAATTAGCCGATTACATCGGTTCTGGTAGAAATATTATGGCAATTACCATGTTAGATGGTCCAAGTGCCGACATTGTACAAGAAGTAGGGGGAGTTGTTTCTTCTCATAGTGTAGAAGATATCTATAATAATTTAGTAATGATTTTAGAAGGAAAAACTTCCATTACAAATCATCGAAATGAAAAATATAATATGAAAAACATAGCAAAAAAATTTGATAATGAAGTAAAAAAAATAGGAGGATTCAATGAAAAAAATTAAAGTAATGAGTGTATTTGGTACACGCCCAGAAGCCATTAAAATGGCCCCATTAGTAAAAGAATTAGAAAGTAGAAAAGAAATAGAAAGTATTGTATGTGTAACTGCACAGCATCGTCAAATGTTAGACCAAGTATTAGAAACATTTAATATTACTCCAAATTATGATTTGGATATTATGAAACAAGGTCAAACACTATCTGATATCACATCTCGTGTTTTATATGGACTAGAAGATGTTATCAAAAAAGAAATGCCAGATATCGTTTTAGTTCATGGAGACACTACAACCACTTTTGCTGGAGCTCTAGCAGCTTTCTACAACCAAGTTGCCATTGGACACGTAGAAGCTGGTCTTAGAACAAATGATAAGTATAGTCCATATCCAGAAGAAATGAACAGACAAATGGTAGACTGCATGACGGATATGTATTTTGCTCCAACCAATTTAAGCAAACAAAACTTATTAGATGAAAATATTGAAGAGGAAAAAATTTATGTTACTGGTAATACAGCGATTGATGCCATGGCAACAACGGTTCGTAAAGACTACAAACATAAAGAATTAGACTGGATTAAAGAGAATGAAAGACTTATTTTAGTAACCGCTCATAGAAGAGAAAATCTAGGAGATCCTATGAGACATATCTTCAAAGCCATTCGTAAAATAGTAGATGAATTTGAAGATGTAAAAGTACTATATCCAATTCACTTAAATCCAAAAGTTCGTGATGTAGCGCATGAAATATTTGATGGATGTGATCGCGTAAAATTAATAGAACCACTAGAAGTATTTGATTTCCACAATTTCATTAACAATTGCTATATGATTATGTCCGATAGTGGTGGAGTTCAAGAAGAAGCACCATCCCTAGGAAAACCAGTATTAGTATTAAGAGATACCACAGAACGTCCAGAAGGAATTGATGCTGGAACTCTAAAACTAGTAGGAACCGATGAAGAAAACATCTATAAAGAAGCCAAAATACTATTAACGGATAAAAAAGCCTATGACAAAATGAGTAAAGCATCTAACCCATACGGAGATGGACATGCATCAGAAAGAATTGTAGATGCCATTATAGAAAAATTTAAAGACAAATAAAAGGATGTGTCGTCTATGAAGACAACAAATTTAATAATTGGTGCTGGAATATCCGGACTTACCTATGCAAACTTTACAAAAGACGATTATCTGCTTGTTGAAAAAGAAGACCGAGTAGGTGGTTACTGCAAAACCATTATGCGAAATGGCTATGTATGGGATTATGCAGGGCATTTCTTTCATTTTAATACCCAAGAATTGAAAGATATGTTTTTAAAGAAAATGAGAGAAGAAGATATTATCTACAATCAAAAAAATACGAAGATTCTATATAATGGATTATTAATTGACTTTCCTTTTCAAGCCAATATTCATCAATTGGAAAAGCAAGAATTTATTGATTGTCTATATGACTTATTTCAAAAAGAAGAAAAAGAAAAATATGATAATTTTTTAGATATGTTATATGGAAAATTTGGAAAGTCCATCGTAGAAAAATTTTTAAAACCATATAATGAAAAATTATATGCTACAGATTTAAGAAACTTAGATGTCGATGCAATGGGAAGATTTTTCCCATATGCAGATAAAGAAGCCATTATTCGAAACATGAAAGAAGAAAAAATGAATTCCTACAATAGTAGTTTCTTATATCCAAAAAAAGGAGCGGAAAGCTTTATTCAAATTCTATATCAAAACCTAGATAAAGAAAAAGTATTGTTAAATACTTCGGTTGTTAAAATTGATATAGAAAAAAAACAAGCAACTCTTTCAAATGGCGAAGTAGTGGAATATGAAAGATTAATCAATACAATGCCACTCAATCATTTCTTAGAATTATTAGGTATAAGAAAAGATCTTTTAAAAGAAATGTCATACAACAAAGTATTGGTTCTAAATCTAGGTTTTGATAAACCATCTCCTAGTATGAAGAAAGAACATTGGCTATATATTCCAGATGCCAATTGTAATTATTATCGAGTAGGATTCTATAATAATATACTTGGAGAAGAAAAATTAAGCATGTACATAGAAATTGGGTATGGAAAAGATGAAGAAATAACGAAAGAAGAAATACAAAAACAATTAGAATTAACTCTTCACAATTTAAGGAAATCAGGAATCATAGATGAGACTATGAAATTAGTTGATTATGAACCAATTGTAATGTCTCCCGCTTATGTTCATATTAATACAGAAACAACCAAAAAAATAGATTCCCTAAAAGAAGAATTTCAAAAAGAAGGAATCTATACAATCGGTCGATATGGGGCTTGGATATACAATTCTATGGAAGATTCTATGTTAAAAGCTAAAGAGTTAGCGGAAATGTTAAATACAAAGAAGTCTTAGACTTCTTTTTTTATAGGAACCTATGCTATAATAAAATTAGACCAAATGGTGGTGATTTTATGAAAAAATGTGTCATTATTATGAATCCGGAAAGTGGTAAAAAAAAGAAAATAAAAAGTTACCAGGATTTTTATGATATTTTAAGAAAATATGGATATGACACAGAAATCATTTTTACCAAAGCTAAGGGAGATGCTGAAAACATTGTTCAATCACTAGATAGAAATGTAGATCTCGTAATTAGTGGAGGGGGAGACGGAACCCTAAATGAAATTGTTACCGGAAATATGAAACGAGAAAAGAAATTGATTATCGCACCACTCCCACTAGGAAGTACAAATGATGTAGGGAACATGTATGGACTGGATAAGAGTATATTTGAAAACTTAGAAATCATCCTTCAAGGTAAAGCCAAGAATGTCGATATTTGTTTTATCAATGATACTCCTTTTGTATATGTTGCATGTTTTGGCGACTACATTGACCTAGCTTATGCAACTCCAAGAAGTCTCAAAAAACGATATGGAAAAATTGCTTATATCCTCTATGGTATAAAACAATTAAGAAATAAAATTAATAGTTATGACATAAAATATAGAGTAGATGGAGTCGAATATGAGGGAACCTATTCCTTTATATTCATCTCAAATTCATCTAGAATTGCAGGACAACCAGATGTATATTATGACGTAAAGTTAAATGATAATATGTTTGAAGTTGCCTTAGCCAATATTAAAACCAAAAAAGAAATGCTAAAAATGTTGGTACTAGCCAGTACCATGGATGTAAAGGATATTCCCAATATCCGCTATTTTCAAACCGACCATTTTGAAATTGATTTTTTAAATGCTCCTAAAACATCTTGGTGTATTGATGGAGAGGAATATAAAGCAACACAAATGTCTTATGTATTTCGTGTAGAGCAATCTATGAAAATGCTAGTACCAAAGGAGAATATAAAGAAATTATTTGATGAATAAAGTAGGTGAGATGTTTGTCAAAGAAGAAAACCAATCTCCAAGAAAATAACAGCAAGAATAAAAATGATAAAAAGAAAAAAGGATGGAATATAACCATATACTTAACTCTACGTCTCTTAGTAATCATAAGTATGTTAAATCAAGGTTATAATGGGAATTGGAATAACGTATTTTTATGTATTTTAACGCTCATATTATTTACCTTACCATCTCTTGTTTCCAAGAGATTTCATATAGAACTACCCACGGGATTAGAGATATCTACTTATCTTTTTATATTTGCATCCGAAATACTAGGGGAAATCCAAAACTTTTATGGAATATTTAATTATTGGGATACCATGCTACATACCCTAAACGGCTTTTTATGTGGAGCCATTGGCTTTTCATTAGTAGATATATTAAATAATAATGAAAATCTTCATATCCACTTAACTCCTGTTTTTGTAGCGATGACATCGATTTGTTTTTCCATGACCATTGGAATATTCTGGGAATTTATCGAGTATGCAGCAGATACTTATCTCGGAAAAGATATGCAAAAAGATAGAATTGTTCAAAAAATACAATCTGTAAAAATCAATCCAGAAGGAAAGAATGAAGTAGTTTCCATAGAGGATATCAATAAAACGATCATTTATTATCATCAAATGGAAGATACCATAATCATCGAAGAGGGATACTTGGAAATAGGATTAATCGATACAATGAAAGATTTATTTGTAAATTTCATTGGAGCCTTTGTCTTTTCCTTAATAGGATACTTTTACATAAAGAATAGAGAAGGATATCACTTTGCTGAAAAGTTTATACCAAGATTAAAAAGATAGAATAAAAGAAAAAACTTTTTTCTTTTTTCTTTTTATGGTATGATAAAAAAACTGAGGAGCTATTATGAAAACGAAAAAAGAGAATAATATAGTATTAAAAATATTTATTTGTTTGATATATATGGTCATCATATCCATTCTATTTATTTGCTCTTATCGATTATTTGAAGAAAAGAAAAGTATTCTCCCATGGGATCAAGTAGAAAGCATTGAAGATTATACGTATTTGGATATTTATAAAATGTCTGAAAAATTTGCTTTTCAAGAAGAAACCAATGTAGGAATCCATTTCGTAATTCAAAAAGAAGAGAATGGTAGCTGGCATACTTATTTAATTGCTATAAATGAAAATCAATATGACCGATTTAAAGCCATTATTGATTATACTTATGAAAGAACCACGAAAGAACCAGATCCAATAAGAGTATATGGATATCCGGTAATTACTTCAAAAGAAATGAAAGACCTTGCAATCAAGAATATTCAAAACTTTTTACCAGCAGATAATGAAATCATAATTACAGAAGAGAATTACGAAACATATTTAAGAAATAGTTATTTAGACACAACCAAAGAAAAGAAAGATAAGTTCAGTATTTTATTATGTATTTCACTGATGCTATTATTTACCGTGATTGCCTTATTCTTATTAACCATTCTGGATCATAATACAACAGAAGAAGTAGAAGAAAAAGAAGAGATAAAGAATACCAAAAAGTATCGTCAAAGAAAACAAAAGAAGACTACTGAATAAGTAGTTTTTTTATAGGAAAAATGCTATAATGAAAGAGAAAACAAAATGGAGGAATTTTTATGAAATTTCAAGAAATAACCGAAAAAGAATATAAAGACTTCTGGGAAAATCATCCCTTAAAGACTTTTTTATCCGCTCCGGAAATATCGAAATTAAGAGAAAAATCAGCTTGGGTAACATACTATGTGGGAGTGAAAGAAGATAAAAAACTTATAGCTGCTACTATGTTACTAGCTCATAAAAGACATTTTGGGAAATGGGAGTTTTATTCTCCAAGAGGCTATCTTCTAGATTTTCATAACAAAGAATTAGTAACTTTTTTTACCAATGAATTAAAAAAATATATTAAGGAAAGAAAAGGATATATCTTACGAATTGATCCCTATGTAATCTATAAAGAAAGAGATATAGATGGAAATATTGTAGAAGGTGGAGTAGACAACTCTAGTGTAGTGGATCAATTATATTCCTTAGGATTTCAGAAAGTACCCACTCCAAATATGGAACAAGTTGGTTGGATGTTCTCCTTAGATTTAGAAGGAAAAGGAGAGGAACAAATTCTAAAAGAAATGAAACCAAATACAAGAAATACAATCCGTAAAGCAGAGAAGTTTGGTATTACGGTAAAAGAGATATCGTATGACGAATTGGAAAGATTCCAAAATATTATGGAAGAAACTTCTCAAAGAAAAGGTTTCGCTAATCGTAAATTATCGTACTATCAAGAAATGTATAAATTATTTCATGAAAAGAATGAAGTCAAATTCTTTATTACGGAATTAAATTTAAAGAATTATGTAGAAGGATTAAAAGAAGAAAGAAAAGAGAAGGAAGAAAAGATTAACAGCTTAAGTGATGCTAAATACAATGATGGAGCAAAAAAGAATTTAACCAATGAAATAGACTCCATTGATAAGAGAATTAAAGACTCAGAAAATATTATGCAAGAAAAAGGAACAGAGATAATTACCTTATCAGGTTCTATGTTTATGTTAATACAACCAGAAGTCATTTACTTATCCAGTGGAAATTATGAAGAGTTTATGAAATTTAACTCTCAATATCTAATCCAGTGGGAATTAATAAAATATGGAATCGAGAATGGGTTTAAAAAACATAATTTTTATGGCATACCCGAAAACATTAATACTCATCCAAAAGACTATGGAATTTATGAATTTAAAAGAGGTTTTAATGGTTATGTAGAAGAATTAATTGGGGAGTATGAATTACCAATTACTTGGCATTATCATTTGATGAAAATCATTCATAAATTAAAAGGAGAGAAGTAATATGCATAAAACATTTAAGACAAAAGGTACCTGTTCTACACAAATAGATTTTGATGTAGAAGATCACAAAATAAAAAATCTAGAGTTTACCGGTGGTTGCAATGGAAATACGAAAGGAATTGCAGCCCTAGTAGAAGGTCAAGATATCGAAGAAGTGAAAAATCGATTAAAAGGAATTCGTTGTGGGTTCCGTGATACTTCTTGTCCAGATCAACTATCAAAAGCATTAGAAGAGGTAGAGAACGAAAATTAGAAAGATTACTCTTGCATTTTTAAAAAAAATAGAGTATTCTCATATAAAGGGTGTGAGAATATGGTAAAGGAAGCAGTAACCAAAAACAAGACTATTCAAGGTATTACTGTTTATTCCTATTTATTCTCATTATTAATGATTTCTTTATTGTTTATTTAGAAGGCATTTCTATTTTAGAAATTCCTTCTTTTTTTTGATAAAGAAAGACCCTAAAAAAGAGAGGAGAGATAAAATGAATAGTCAAAAGATGGCATATGATATTGATGAAATGCCACCATTAAAAGAAGCCATCATCTTAGCGTTTCAACACTTATTTGCAATGTTTGGAGCAACCATTCTAGTTCCAATCCTTGTAAATGCAGCTGCTGGGAGTGAGGTATTAACCATTCCAGTAGCATTAGTAACATCTGGAATTGGAACTTTAATTTATATTTTATGTACGAAAGGAAAGTCCCCTGTATATTTAGGTAGCTCTTTTGCTTTCATAGTACCAATCGCCGCAGCTTATACAAAAGCTGGAATAGCAGGAGCCATGACAGGAATCATGGTAGTTGGATTAATCTACGTATTAGTCGCCATCATCATTCACTTTGCTGGAAAAGAATGGCTAGAAAAATTATTACCACCCGTTGTCATTGGACCTATGATTATGATTATTGGATTAGGACTAGCACCATCTGCTATCAGTCAAATTGGTCTTGCGGATGGTAGTGCCTTAGAATGGAAAGTTATCTTAGTAGCCTTTGTATCCTTTATCACAACGGCTATTGTAATGACCAAAGCCAAAGGATTCTTCAAAATCATACCATTTTTAATTGGTATTATAACAGGCTATATCGTAGCTGTTTGTCTAGGAATGATTGATTTCAAACCAGTAGCTGAAGCAAGTTGGTTTAGTCTTCCAAAGTTTAAAATAGTATTTAAAGATTATTCTCTAAACTTCACCGCTTTACTAACCATTGCCCCAATTGCATTAGTTACCTTATGTGAACATATTGGAGATCATACTTCCCTAAGTAATATTATTGGAAGAGATTTAATCAAAGATCCAGGTTTAGATAAAACCCTATTAGGAGATGGACTTGCAACCTTTGCAGCCGGACTATTAGGAGGACCAGCTAATACAACTTATGGAGAAAATACTTCCGTTGTAGGAATGACCAAAGTAGCCAGTGTTAAAGTAATTGGCCTAGCCGCAATCATTGCCATTATAATTGGATTTTTAGGAAAATTCACCGCTTTAGTTTCTACCATTCCCAATGCCGTATTAGGCGGAGTATCTCTATTATTATATGGATTCATCGCTGTAAATGGATTAAAAGTATTAATCAAGAATCAAGTGGATTTTGATGATTCTAAAAATATTATTGTAGCTTCTTCCATGTTAGTGTTAGGATTAGGAGGAGCAGCAGTTGCCATCGTAAGTGGAGATTTATCTCTAACAATCTCAGGTATGTCTCTAGCTGCTATCTTTGGAATCTTATTAAATTCCATCTTACCAGGAGAAAAGAAACCAATTGCCACTTTAGTAGAAGATGCTCGTGCAGTTAAAACCGATATGAATAAACTAAAAAGAGATATTAAAGACGAGTTAACCGTAGAATTAAAAGAAGATATATTAAAAACCATTCGGGAAGAAATGAATAAAACAAACAAGAAGAAAAAGTAGGAGGACAATATGAAAGCAATAGAATTAAAACATCCCTTAATAGAACATAAATTATCCATATTAAGAGACAAACATACAGGAACAAAAGAGTTTCGTGAATTAATCAGTGAAATAGCCATGTTTTTATGCTACGAGGCTATGAAAGAAGTGGAATTAAAAAATGTAACCATAGAAACACCGATTGAGGAAATGAAAACTGGCCAATTAGAAGAAGATCGATATGCTTTTGTCCCAATTCTAAGAGCAGGAATGGGAATGCTAGATGGAGTTATTAAAGTAGTACCAAATGCCAAAATTGGGCATATTGGAATGTATCGAAATGAAACTACCTTTGAACCTGTAAATTACTTTTTTAAAGTACCAAAAGGAATTGAAAATAGAGAAGTATTTTTACTAGATCCAATGCTTGCTACCGGAGGAAGTGCCATTGATGCCATTGATTTATTAAAAGAAAAAGGAGTAAAGAAAATAAACTTCTTATGTATCATTGCTGCTCCAGAAGGATTGAAAGCTGTAGAAGAAAAGCATCCGGATGTAAAAATAGTCTGTGCCCATATTGACCGTGAATTAAATGAAAACAAATATATTTGCCCTGGATTAGGAGATGCTGGAGATAGAATATTTGGAACAAAATAAAAGAGGGAAACCTCTTTTTTTGTAGAACAAAGAATGATAAAATAAAGACGAGGTGAATTCTATGAAAAAGAAATGGTTAATTATAATTCCTATTTTATTAGTATTACTTACAATAGGCTTTTTTGTAGGAAAAAAACTATATTGGGATTACCGCATTAAACACGCAATTATTCATATAGAACTTCGAACCAATACATTAGAAATATATGAACCAAATAGTCGGATTGATTACTTGATTTCTGAAATCAATGGAAAGCTAACAACTCATCCAAAAGTAGATACAACGAAATTAGGAAAACAAGAAATAACATTTGAATATATCAATGAAGAAAATCTTCCTCTAAAATACACCGTTGAAGTAGAAGTGGTTGATACCACCTCGCCCTTTATCTTTCAAGGAAAGACAAAGACCATTACAGAAGGATACGACAGTGATTTAGCCAAAGATTTATTCTGTGGAGACAATTATGATCCAAATCCAGTATGTACGATTGAAGGAGATTACGATGTTAATACTCCAGGTACTTATAACGTAGTGTTTACTGGAACAGATTCATCAGGGAATCAGTCTTCCAATGCTTTTACATTAATCGTTAGAAGAAAAACAAATTCTTCTTCCAATGGTGGAGGAAGTGGAGAATATACCGACTTCCAAGAAGTAAGACAAAAATATCAAGAAGAAAATGCTCATTTTGGAATTGATGTATCTCATTGGCAAGGAGATATAAATTTTCAAAAAGTAAAAGAAGCAGGAGTAGAATTTGCCTATATACGAGTTGGACGTGGAGATGGAATAGGGAAAGAATATGTAGAAGATAAAAAATTTCTTCAAAACATCCAAGGATTTAACGAAGTGGGAATTCCGGTAGGAATCTATTTCTATTCCAATGCGAATAGTCGAAAAGATGCTGAACAAGAAGCCAAATGGATGATTAAAAAAATCAAAGACTACCAAGTAGATTTAGAAATTGTCTACGACTGGGAAAATTGGGGAGATTTCCAATATTATGATTTGAGTTTTTATGAATTAAAACAATCTTTCCAATCCTTTCAAAAAACAGTGGAAAAAGCCGGATATAAAGCAATGCTTTATGGATCAAAAAGTTATTTAGAAAGCATTTGGGATTCACCATCTGCTGTATGGGTTGCTCATTACACCGAAAGAACAAATTATTTAGGAAACTATAAAGTATGGCAACTTTGTGATGATGGAAAAGTAGCAGGAATTAATGGTTACGTCGATTTAGATATTCTCTACGGAGATTTAAAGGCACAATAAAAGAGTAAGGATTTACTCTTTTTATATGTATTTTAATATTTTTATAATAGAATGATTGCTCTTTGTATTTTTTAAAACTCCTTCATATCGAAACTTACCAATTCTTTTAATACTAAAGATATCTCCATCTTTTAATTTATAAGAAGAGTCTTTCAATAAATCATAATTCAAATAGATTTCTTTTTTATGAAGCATTTCTGCAAACATACTACGAGAAGAGTGACAAATACTAGAAATAACCGTATCAATGCGATTACTAGAAACAATATATTCCAATTCTTCATAACTACGAGTATAGTCCTCCAATATTTCTAAAGAAACTAATTCTACTTCCACAGAACTGTTTTTAACTTTCGTAAAATTTGCTTCAAAATAGTTTTGCACAAGAGGAAGGATATATACGTAATAGTGATTCTCTCTCAAAACCACATCTCCAAATAATTCAGAAGCAATATTAAGAGAATACATTGTTCCTAAAATATCTTGGTGTCTTAAAGAAATTTTAGAATGAATCTCATATAAGAGAACTTCTGGTATAGATCCAGCATAAAGAATATTCTTTTCACTATCGGGATATGGATAATAAATATGATAATCACTTTTTTTTAATTTACCTTGTAATTCTCTTAATTCTTTTGGATCTAAAAAATAACTACTATGAGTATTTTGAAATTTAGTAAGATTCTTTTGAATAAAATACATATAACATACCTCTTATAAACTACATTATATCATGATATAATAAATAAGGTGATACTATGATAGACTTAATAGAAGTGGAAATTCATAATGGCTGTTTGAAAAGAATCAAAGCCATAATCATTCCAAATCAAAAAATAGCCTACATCAATGATAAAAAATGGGAAGTAAGCGAAGAATGGTTAAACTCATTAATAAAAATAATAACACTATGGGATAGAGAATATGGTTCATCCCCTATAATAGATATAGAAGAATTTGAGGTTAGAGTTCTTTCCAACCAAGAAGAAACAATTTTTCATGGAAAAGGAAATTATCCAACCTCTTATCCATCCTTTTTAAAATTACTAGAGGTGCCTTATGACCGATAATAAAGCAAGAGTATTACTAAATTGTAATCAAGAATTACAAAAAGCAATTCCGATATTTAAAGAATCTATGATTCGCTTCTACGGAGAAGACTCTAGAGACAGCATGGAAAGAATTTTTACCAATACATTATTTGTTGGGTATGAATCCATAAGTGATCAAGAAGGCATTCTCCATGAATGTTTAAGGCAAAAAGAGGAAGAATTACAAGAATTATTTCAAAAGTTTTCTCCCTATCCAGTAAAGGAATTATTAGGGAAAACGAGTTTAGAAAATGAAAAACTACATTTTTTACATCACTATGAAAATCTAATCCATCTTTTTCAATTAGGAAAAGAAAAAAGAAAACAAGAGTTCTTAGAAGGTGCCTATCATGATATGTCATCCATGATGAAAGGTTTAACAAAAGAAGAATTCTATGAAATGATAGAGAAAAAAAGAGTGTTAGAAAAGTATCAGCAATCTCCTAAATATATATTAGGAAATTTAGAATATTGTTGGCAAGAAGATAGTCCAGAGAAAGAGTATCAAAGAGAATTTGATTCCTGTCAAGAATTTTTATCTTCGATATGTGAAAATAACCTATCTCTAGAAGAGTGGGAAGAAAAAGTATTAGAGGGGGAGTTTTCAATTATAGATGCCATAATTCCTTTTTATCATAGTATTTTAGTAGAATATCATAGCTACAAAGAAAAATGGGCAGAGTACTTAGACAATATCGAAGAAGAAAAAAAGAGATTAAGAGGTTTAGAAGAAGAAGCTTATAAGGAATGGATACAAAAGAACATCGATTGGATACCAGAAGAAAAAAGAAGCAATTTAGAAGCTTTTATGAAAAACCCATATAATACTAGAATAGTAGATCCTTTAATTCCGCTAGTTTTTGGTCATGGACTACATGGGTTATTTCCAATAGATGCCTTTTCAGAAGCCAAAGAAAAAGATTTACATAACAAAGAATCTTCTACTTGGTGGAAAGAAAATATTAAGAAAAATAGAATAGAATATTTCCGCCAACTAGGTTTTGATTTAGGATCCAATTATGAGGATTATGAAAACAACCCAGAAGTTCAAAAAATATGGCCTGATACCAGAAGAGTAGAATCCCTTCTAGCTACTAGAAAAAGAATAATAGACATTACTCAAAGAGTCCTTTATGAAACTTCTCCAAGTCACAAAGAAATAAGAGAAGAAATGAGAAAAAGAGGATTATTAGATGAGTGGGATGGAATTACAGGGGATATATACCAAAGAGGACAAACCTTTGTAAATCCAAATATTCATCAAGTAGGAGATCATTATGAATTATCTCCCATATGTGTCATCTATTTTGGAAATAATACAGATTCACTAGACCATTATATTGTACATGAATTGAATCACTTAGTTGAGTTGCATTTACAAGGGACGACTAAGTATACCTATTCTTATATTTGTGGTTGGGATAGTGGAGAAGATTACATGAAGCAAACGGATGGAAAACTAGAAAGAGGGGAACCATCCAATCAAAAAAGACCATTTGAAATATTGAATGAAATAATAAATGAACTAATTGCCCAAGAAATAAGTGAGCAAATGGAAAATGATAATATCCATGTTTTTACGGAAAAAGACAAATCCAAATATCGCCATACAACGAGTTATGAAGTGTTTTCATTTTTAGTTCGAGATTTTTTCCAATATTTCAAAGAAGAAATTTTAAAGAGTAGAAGAGGGGGAAATATAGAAGTATTATTTCAAGCTGTAGGAAAAGAGAATGTAGACGCTTTAAATGACTTGTGCAATGAATGTGTAGAAACTTTTGGAGGATTTAAAATCTATCGCTTACAAGACGATTTAGCGGCAAAAAAAGAAACAGAACAAACAAAAAAATTTAAAGATTATTTACAAAGAAGAAATGATATTTTAGAAAAAATGATCAATCATTATAAAACATATTTGATAGAAACAAAAAATAAGGAGTCAAATGAAAGCAATAACAGTGAAACAACCATGGGCAACCCTAATAGCGGAAGGATATAAAGAATATGAATTTCGAACCTGGAAGACATCTTATCGCGGAGATATTTTCATCCATGCGGGAAAAGGAATTGACAAGGAAGCTATGAAATATTTTGAATATCTACATCTAGATTATCCTCTTGGATGTATAATAGCCAAAGCCCAAATGATCGACTGTGTTCCAGTAGGGGAAGAGCTAACCAAAGAACTTCTTATGAAAAATGAAAACGTATATCATAACTTAAAAAAGAAAAAAGAAAAGAGATATGCTTTTCAGCTATCCCACGTAGAAAAAATAAAGCCAATCCCCATAAAAGGCAATTTAAGTTTATGGGAATATAATCAAAAAAATAGTTCGCAATGAACTATTTTTTATTTTTAACGATAACATGTATAACATCCTGTACAATAGGCAGTACAATAAGAAGTACAATAAGAGGTACAAT